>CAYYSS010000237.1:0-4973 GCA_964474325.1 uncultured Nitrospirota bacterium | reverse complement strand
CCTGGTTCCGCTCCTTGCCGTAAGTTTTTCGGTCCTGAAGGCCTTCGGCGTTCACAACCAGATCGAACCGGTGCTCCGGAACGTGCTGGCGCCCCTGGGCCCGAAGGGCGTGGAGATTACGACGCGCATTATCGAGTTTGTCGAAAACGTGAAAGTCGGCGTACTCGGGGCGGTGGGTCTTGCGTTTCTTCTGTATACCGTGATTTCGCTCGTTCAGAAGATCGAGGACGCTTTTAATCATATCTGGGTCGTGACGAAAGCCCGGAGTCTTGCACGACGGGTCAGCGATTATATGAGCGTGATCCTTATCGGCCCGGTCCTGGTGTTTTCTTCGATTGGACTCACCGCTACGATAATGAACACCGCCGTCGTGAAGGCGGTTGTCCGCATGGAACCCTTCGGCACGCTGATTTATTTCGGAGGAAAACTCCTGCCGTATGTCCTCGTGTGCCTGGCCTTCACGTTTATTTATATCTTCGTTCCAAACGTAAAGGTAAACGCCCTTTCGGCCTTTACCGGGGGGCTTTTTGCCGGGGTGGTATGGGAGACCACCGGTTGGCTCTTTGCATCGTTTATTGTAAGTTCAACCAAGTATGCGGCTATTTATTCGGGTTTCGCAATCCTGGTCCTCTTTATGATCTGGCTCTATCTCAGCTGGCTCATCCTCTTCGTGGGAGCGAAGGTCTCGTTCTACCACCAGTACCCGCAATTCCTGCGGATGAAAAAAGAGGCCTTTCTCATGAGCAATCGGTTATGGGAGCGGCTCGCCCTGGTCGTCATGTACCTCATCGGGACCCATCATGTATTGCGAAAACCGCCGTGGACCGTCAACAGCCTCGTGCGTCGGCTCAACCTGCCGGTCGAGCCGGTTCACGGGGTGTTAAGTGCCTTGGAGAAAAAGGGGTTGCTCGTGGAGTCCTGCGATGAACCCGCCGGTTTTTTCCCGGCCCACGATATCGATACAATCAGTCTCAAGGAGCTGTTCGACTCTATCCGGATCGATGGGACCGAAGAGGCCGCACGGGACGAACAGCACCTCTCCATCCCGGCAGTGGATCACCTCCTGCAAAAAGTAGACGGAGCGCTCGAAGAAGTTTTCGGCACTATGACCCTTGGCGACCTGGTCGTGTCCGGCACGAAGGATCCGCCGGCCGGTTAACCCGGGTTAACCCGTCGCCCCGCGGCCTATTTGTTCATCATCTCCAGGAATTCCCGATTGCTTTTCGTCCCCCGCAGTTTACTGAGAATAAATTCCATGCTCTCGATCGTGCTCAACGGGTTGAGGACCTTCCGAAGTATCCACATCTTGTTCAGTGTGTCGCGATCCACGAGGAGTTCCTCTTTTCGGGTACCTGAACCATTGATATCGATAGACGGGAAGATGCGCTTATCGATAAGCTTGCGGTCCAGGTGCAGTTCCATATTTCCCGTTCCCTTGAATTCTTCGAAAATGACGTCATCCATCCGGCTTCCCGTATCCACCAGGGCCGTGGCGAGAATCGTAAGGCTCCCGCCGTTTTCTATATTTCGAGCGGCACCGAAAAACCGTTTCGGCCGCTGAAGCGCGTTGGCATCGAGACCGCCGGAGAGGACCTTGCCGCTCGTGGGGATAATTGTGTTGTACGCCCTGGCAAGCCGGGTTACGGAGTCCAGAAGTATCGCGACATTCCGGTTGCCTTCCACAAGGCGTTTTGCACGTTCGATTACCATCTCCGCAACCTGGATATGGCGTTGGGGCGGTTCGTCGAACGTCGAGCTGATGATCTCGGCATCTACCTGCCGTTTCCAGTCCGTGACCTCTTCCGGCCGTTCGTCGATAAGCAGGATGATCAGGTGGACGTCCTGGTGCCCGTGGCGGATCCCCTTGGCAATGTTCTGAAGGAGGACCGTTTTTCCTGTACGGGGCGCTGCAACGATAAGTCCCCGCTGTCCCATGCCCGTCGGGGTAATCAGCTCCATGACCCGGGTGGAATACTCTTCCGCGGAGTGTTCCAGGTTCAGCTTCTCGGTCGGATAATACGGCGTCAGGTTGTCGAAAAGCGGACGCGTCACATTCCGGTCCGGCGATTCGTGGTTCACCGCTTCAACCTTCAGCAAAGCGAAATAACGCTCGCTTTCCTTGGGCGAACGAATCTGGCCGGTGACGAGATCCCCGGTCCGGAGATTAAAACGTCGGATCTGCGACGGCGAAACATAAATGTCGTCGGGACCGGGGAGATAACTGTAGTCCGGTGACCGGAGAAAACCGAAACCGTCGGGAAGAATCTCGAGTACCCCCTGAGAAAAGATATTTCCCGTCCGTTCCGTCTGGGCCTGAAGAATAGCGTAAATAAGGTCCTGTTTCCGGTAGCCGCTCGCGCCCTCCACATTGAGTTCCTGCGCCATCTCGGTGAGTTCCTCGATGGTCTTCTCTTTGAGTTTCGCAATGTCCGTGCGCCCGTCCCGGACCGTTCGCTCCTGAGCGGTCACGCGAATGCCGCGGCCCGCGGTACTCCGCGTACTCCGCGTCGTCCTTGCTCGGGTGGCCCGTTTCGGCGTCGGTGCAGGTGCCGCGTCGCCGTTTGTCGCCGTTTTCGTGCCGGCCCCGTCGGCGGCCTTGGGCTCCGTTTCCGGTGCTGCGGTTTCCTTGCTGTCTGATGAATCTTCTTGCTGGGGACGTTTGGTAGGCACGGTTTGTTTACCCTCCGGAAGGTTTGTTGTTTTGAGAGGCGAACGCGCCTCGCTGTTTTTGACTTCTGCGGTGCAGTTTTTCGCCGCTAGCGTACGGAACGGCCTCTTTTCGTCACTCGTTGTCCGAGCCGGCGTCGTTCCGCAGTACCGGGTACCACAACGATTCTTTGCGATACATCGATTATTTAATCAAGGCGTTATGCCAAATCTCCTAAATTCGTTGTTTGACATCTGTTGGACCCGCTACCATCGGATACGGGAGCTATGGGAAAATCGAGCGAAAACCGAGACTCTAAGTTAAGGAAGATAATGTTCCGCTGAATGGCTATACAATACCCAAGTGACAAGCCTTTGTCAATACTTTCTTGACAGGGGATTTCCCAGCCGATAATCTAGCCCATATGAAAAAGATGTGGGGAGGAAGGTTCGCGCAGTCCACCGACGACGCGGTGGAATCCTTTACGGAATCCATATCCTTCGATTATCGACTATGGCGCCACGACATCCGGGGCAGCATCGCCCATGTCCGCATGCTCTCACGCCAGCGGATTATTCCCCCCGCCGACGCGAAAGAGATTATCCGAGGGCTCGGAATAATCCGGGAAGAAATCGAGGAAGGCCGTTTTGTATTCCGGCGGGACAGGGAAGATATTCACATGAATATCGAGGCCCGGCTTGCGGAGCTTATCGGTCCGGTCGGGGGGAAACTCCACACCGGCAGGAGCAGGAACGATCAGGTCGCCACGGACCTGCGTCTATACCTCAGGGAGGAGACCCGGCGCATGATCGCGCGGATTCGCCGTCTCCGGAAGGCCTTCCTCCGTGCGGCGAAAAAACACGTGGATACAATCCTGCCGGGGTATACGCACCTCCAGCGGGCCCAGCCGGTGCGACTGGCCCACCATTGGCTCGCGTACTACGAAATGCTGGGCCGGGACGCGGAACGCTTCACTGACGGGCTCAGCCGCATAAACCGCTTGCCGCTGGGCTCCGCGGCCCTTGCGGGAACCACGTTTCCCCTGGACCGAGCCTATGTGGCCCGGCTTCTGGGGTTCGACGAAGTCCTTGAAAACAGCATGGATGCCGTGGGCGACCGGGATTTTGTGATCGAGTTTCTTGCAACGGCCGCTACCACGATGATGCACCTGTCGCGGCTTGCGGAGGAACTTGTGTTGTGGACCACGGGGGAATTCGGTTTCGCCGAGTTGCCTGACGCCTTCGCGACCGGATCGAGCATAATGCCCCAGAAGAAAAACCCGGACGTGGCCGAGCTGATCCGCGGAAAAACGGGTCGGGTATACGGCAGCCTGATGGCCCTTCTCACGATTATGAAGGGTCTGCCCCTTGCGTACAACCGGGACCTCCAGGAAGACAAAGAGCCGGTCTTCGACGCGATCGATACCCTGGGCCCTGCGTTGGAGATTACGGCCCGGATCGTTCCGCAATTGAAATTCAACAAACAGCGCACCCGCGAGGCCGCGGCCGGCGGATACTCCACGGCCACGGACCTGGCGGATTATCTTGCCGCGCGGGGTGTGCCGTTTCGTCAGGCCCATGAAATTGCCGGGCAGGCCGTGGCCCTTTGCATTCGGAAAGGGTGCGGCCTGGAGGAGTTGACGCTCGATGAATTCCGGAGTCTTTCCGAACGGATCGACGCGGACATCTACGACGCCGTTTCACTGGAAGGCTCGGTGGATCGGCGAACGACCAGGGGGGGAACGGGCCGGGAGCGTCTTGTCGAACGGATTGAGCAACTCCTGCGGCGTCCTGATGATTGATCGGGGGCGGTCCCGGGGTTGGATGGCCGGCGCCGTAGTACTCTCCTGTGCTCTTCTTCTTAGTTCCTGCGGCAATCGGGGCCCTTTGGTCCGTGCTTCCCAGGGACGGCCTGACGCAGTCCACGGGCTTTCGGCCCATACCGGCGAAGGCGGCGGCGTGGTACTCTCGTGGCGGCCGCCCCGGGCGAATCTCGGCGGTAAGCCTCTTACTCCTTTGGAAGAGTTCCGGATCTTTCGATCGGACGACGGTGCCCCGTTTGTCGCGATCGGCTCGGTGGAGGCCCCCTTCGAGTTCTGGAACGTCCCCGCGTTCGATTTTCGCGATTCGAAAACAGTGCCCGGCCGGACGTATCGCTACCGGGTCGTTGCGGTAAACGTTATCAAGGGCCGTTCGCCGGCGGCGGAAACGCCCGAAGTGATAATTCCGGCCGCGGGGAATCTCTCCCCGGATAATACGGGACAGAGCCGACGGGCTACGGAAAAGGGGCAGGGGCGCACCCCGGCGGAAACCGTGCCGGGGCCCCC
>CAYYSS010000236.1:0-4981 GCA_964474325.1 uncultured Nitrospirota bacterium | reverse complement strand
GGGCCGGTGGAATCAAAAAAATACGCACGGCTACTATTGGGAGTTCTATGTTCGACGTTCAAACCCAAAACCTTGAACCCGGAACCCCGAACCTTGTTTTATGCCGTGTTACGGTTTTTTTCTTTTCTGTTCAGCGGACGCAGACGGCCATGACCTGGCTCAGGTCCGTATGGCCGGCGATAACCTTTTCTATCCCGTCCTGTACCAGCGTGGTCATTCCCTGCTTCACCGCCAGGGCCCGGATGTCCAGAACGGAGGCCCGTTGCTGTATGAGGCGGCGCATCTCGTCGTTGTCGCCCACAAGGAGTTCGTGGAGCGCCATCCGTCCCCGATACCCGGTACCGGCGCAGACGTCGCACCCCACGGCCCGCATGAGCCTGAAATCCCCCTTCCGGTAGACGCCGAACCGTTGCGTAAAGGCGGGCTTGCCGTAGGTAGCGGCCAAGGCGTCGTACTCCTTCTTCGGGGCCTCGAACTCTTCCTTGCAGTGGGGGCAGAGGATCCTCGTGAGTCGCTGTGCAAGGACCCCGAGCAGGGCGTCGGAAAACGTGAACGGCTCCAGTCCTATATCGAGCAGACGGGTAATCGTCTCCGGGGCACTGTTGGTGTGAAGCGTTGAAAAGACCAGGTGTCCGGTAAGCGACGCCTCGATACCGATCCGCGCCGTCTCCTTATCGCGCATTTCACCGACCATGATCACGTCCGGATCGGCCCGGAGAAACGATCTGAGCGCCGCGGCAAACGTAAGGCCGATCTTCGGATGCACCTGGAGTTGCCGGAGACCGTCCTGGGTGATCTCAACCGGGTCTTCGGCGGTCCATATTTTTCGGACCTCGGTGTTGATCTCGCTCAGAAGGGCATGCAGGGTCGTGGTCTTGCCCGAGCCGGTGGGCCCTACACAGAGAATCAGGCCGTGGGGCATGGTGACCAGGCGGTGGAGTTCCCCGATATTTCGCTCCGACAGGTTAAGCTCGGTCAAGGCCATGGGCCGAACACCCGTAAGGATGCGAAGAACCACGTCTTCGTTTCCGTTGACCGTGGGGAGGGTGGCAACCCGGATTTCGATGGATCTTCCCTCGATACGAAAACGGAATTTCCCGTCCTGCGGTTTCCGTCGTTCCGAGATATCCAGATTCGCCATGATCTTGAGCCGACTCACCAGGGGACGCCAGTACCGTGCCGGAATGCTCCGGTACGTGGAGCAGGCGCCGTCCACGCGGAAACGTATTCCGGTGTTACCCTCCCTACCCCGGGGTTCAACGTGGATATCCGACGCGCCCCGACGTACGGCGTCTACGAGAATCTGATTGACGAGGCGGATAATGGCGCTGTCGGAGTCCGCCATTTCCTCGGAATCCCCGTCAACGGTCTCTTCAGGGATCAACTCGACATCCGTCTGGTCCAGTTCGCTCAGGATATCCCCGAGGGTCTGCTCGCAGACCGCCTTTTTCGCCGGGGGAGCCTCTTCGTCGTCTCCCCGCATGTAGCGCTTCAACTGGCTCGGGGTAACCAATACCTCGCGAATCTGTTTGCCGGTATTAAAACGGAGAAGATCCGGCCCCTCGGTAGCCAAGGGGTCGCTTATCGCCACGGTAATTACCTCGTCGTCCGACGCAATAGGAAGGAGGTCGTAATTGGCAATGATCTCCCGGGGCAGTCCGCGGACCGCCGAGCGATCGATTTCAATTCCGTCCAGATCCACAAACGGAATGCTGAATTTTTTCGCAAGCATGCTCGTCATGGCAAATTCGCTTACGATGTTCATGTCGACCAGGATTTCTCCGAGCCGCCGGTCGCGGTGGTTCCGCTGCTCGTCGAGGGCGGCGTTGACCTCTTCCTCCGTGGCAAGCCCCGCCTCCATGAGGAGTTCGCCGATTCTCAGCCGGTGCCGTTTCTGCCGCTCCACCGCCCGGGCGACCGTATCCGCGCCCACCTGGTTCTGCTCCACCAATATTTCGCCTATGGTCTTTTTCCGTCCATCCTTCTGGGCACGGAGGGCCTCCTCCAGCTGTTCCGGCGTTATGAGCCCTTCCCGCAGGAGCATGGTCCCCAGGCGCTCGTCGCTCCTGCGGAAGTTCACGGCATGGGCGAAAAAATAAATCCATGCGAACGGATCGTCGATGTCCACCGGGACGCCGTAGAAACCTTCCTGATCGGTTGTGTCGGGCCAGTGCACCATGACGTGAAAACGCGCTCCTCCCGTCAGGTCCAGGTGAATCGGCTGGGTATCGCCGTTTAACGGCACCGGAAGCTCGACGGCATTCTCCCGGAAGAAACCAATGTAGGCGGCCTGATTCGTGGGGTACTCCACCGTGAGGGCTTCGGTATCGGATGTATCGCCCCCTTCCCGGATCTCCAGTTGGATCACCGACGCACCGGGCCTGAAACCATCGATCCACCCGTCACGGGTATGCCCGTCGATAAACCCGACAGTGACTCCGCTTTTTATCCGGGATGAAATCGTCTTACCCATAGTATTCCGCCCCCGAACAGGACCGCATTGGTCAGGACCGCGACAGTACCGTTTCAGGAAGAACGCCTCTTTTGTCGGCAGAAAGCGGGAAAACTTTACCGCAGGCGGGTCTTGGGTGGGGTTTTCCGGGACGGTGACAGCCGGCGGAACAGACCTTTTTGCAGACCGATCGCGCCGTGGGGGCAGACCTCGAGGCAACAGAAACACCGGATACAGGCCTCCCGGTCGATATCCACGCCGCCGCCTTCCCGAAGGGCGACCGCACGGGCCGGGCAATACCGGAGGCAATCCCCGCAGGATCGGCACAGTTCCTTGCGCGGCAGGGGGCGCGGCGTAAACCGGCGCCGCACGACCCCACGCATAAAGCGGGGCCCGAACATGAGATCCATCCGGGAGCCCGGAAGACGGAACCCTATGATCGGGGTGGTGCAGCCCTCCGGGACGACGGCGGGCAACCGCCCGTGGCGCCGGGCCGCCTTGAGTACCGGCAGGGACCCGATACCGGCCCCGATCAGGTTCGCGACAACCGTATCCACCGCCACCGGATCCTCGCCCACCACTATCCTGCGCACGCTCGTCGGCCTGCCCCCCGTCCCGGGACCGTCTCCCTCCATGGCAACCACGCCGTCGAGTACCGACAGGGCGGGCCGAACTGCCTCGGCCACCGCCAGGATAACCTCGGCAAAGAGATCGTGGTCGTCTCCCGCGCGGTAGTGCCACTCGGGTTTCCGGTTTCCCACGACACAGCCGAACAGGTTCTTGACCGCAAGCGTGAGCCCCATCTGGGCATGGGTCTTCCACTTGGGAAGGTTGATCACCACGTCGGCGGACAGTACCTCCGCCGATATATCGACCCATCGGTACCGTCCGACCGTGGATTCCACGGGTCGGCTCTCGCGGAACTCGACGACTTCTATCCCGTACCGCTCGATCACCGGATCGAATCCGGAACGGGACAGCACCGCTGCGGCGGACCGGAAGGGAGGGCTGTCGCCCGCCAGGGGAACGCCCCCGGCATCCCGCACGAGTCGGGCCGCCGCACCAAGGACCTCCGGGTGGGTTACGATTGCCCGCTCCGGCAACGCCGGATAAAGGAGATTGGGCTTGAGAAGTACCCGGTCGCCGGGCCTCACGAATCGCTTGATGCCGCCTAGGGCATCCGTTGCCCCGCCGAGGACCCGGTACAGCGTCTCTGCGTCGTACTCTTCGACCGGCTCGATCCGCACGCGGGCCGGTCCGGGAGAACCGACCGGTCTCACTCGCTTATCAGGGTATCGAGAATACTTCGTACATCCGGTGCGTCCCAGGAAACCGAGCCGATAAATTTCTTTCTGAGAATGCCCTTTTTATCAATAAGGTAGGTCTCGGGAACTCCCGTGAGTCCGTACCGGGCCGCACCGGCACCGGTTTCATCCACGAGAAGAGGCATACGAAACCCCCGTGCCTGGAGAAAGGCAAGCGCCCGGGAGGGATCGTCATTGTACAGTACCGGCAGGATCTGTACGGGTTTTCCCTTGTAATCCCGATAGAGCCGCTCCAATTCCGGAAGTTCCACACGACAGGGACCGCACCAGGTCGCCCAGAAATGGACCACAACAAGCTTGCCGCGGAAATCGGCGGGCGACCACCGGGCGCCGTTAATGTCTCTGAATTCCGGCGTGGGGGCGGGAGCCCCTTCCCTTGCCACCGGCGCGGGCCGACTGCACCCCACCATCAACACCAGCACAACGACGGCCCAGACAACGACCCGACGACCCATTACTCGGCTCCTTTCAGCGAAAACGCGGTAACAAGGGCCCGGGGATCCACGTTGGCCCCGGCGATCTTTACCCCGAAATGCAGATGTGGTCCCGTAGCCCTGCCGCTCATGCCGACCTCGCCCACGGCACTCCCCTTTTCGATCATTTCCCCCTCCCGAACCCTGGCCTTCGAAAGGTGCATATAGTATGAATATACCCCCCCGCCGTGATCCACCGCCACCGTCAGCCCGCCGTAGAAAAGGTCCCGCACCAAGGCAATCCTGCCGCTGTTTACCGCCGCGATCGGGGTCCCCTCAGCACCCCGCATATCCAGCCCCCGGTGGGAATTCTTCGGGATACCGTTGAGGATGCGGCGCACCCCGAACGGGGTAATGACCTGGGACTGGAGAGGAAGAATAAACGGCATGTGCCAGCGGGGTTCGCTCATCTTCTTCCACAACGCGGCCAGCATCCGTGATTCCCGCGCAATGCGTTCAAGATCTTTCTCGCCGGGACTCACCATGCCCTCGGGAAGGGTGAGCCGTTCCTCCGGAAAATCCCCGGCGCGCACCCGAACCGTCCATTCCTGAACGAGCCCCCCGTCCCGCAGGGAAAGGGGATGAAGACCGGGGGGATCGGCCAGGTCCACCCCGACCAGCCCCTCCCAACCCCCGGACCTCCGGGCAAGCGGCGTACGGCGGCCCCGGAACTCAACAATCGGCTTCACCGTCGGCTCGTCCCCCGCACCTCCCCACCAGACGCGGATAAC
>CAYYSS010000235.1:0-4985 GCA_964474325.1 uncultured Nitrospirota bacterium | reverse complement strand
CTTCACGAAAATCACCCTGTTTAACCGCCCGAGCGAGATCGCGGTTTGTAGCCGCAATAATCCGAACGTCCACCGCCCGGGGCCGCGTCCCGCCCACACGATGGAACCTTCCGTCCTGGAGAACCCGGACGAGTTTCGCTTGAAAGCCGGCACTCATGGCCTCTACTTCATCGAGGAAGAGCGAACCACGATGTGCTGCCTCGAACAAGCCCTCTTTCGTCCGTTCCGCGCCGGTAAACGCTCCTTTCTCATAACCGAAACACTCCGATTCAAGCAGCGTCTCGGGAATAGCGGCGCAATTAATCGTAAGGAACGGGCCGTCCCGCCGCGAGCTGTTTGCGTGGAGAGCACGCGCGATCAGTTCCTTTCCGGTTCCCGACTCGCCCGAAACGAGAACACTGGAAGCAACATCGGCCACCTTCCGCGTAAGTGCCAGTACATTCCGCATCGACGGGCTTTCACCCACGACGCCGTGGTACTCGAAACATTTTTCGGAAGTTCCCGCACGCTTCTTCAGATCCTCGAACGTGCGGGCGTTATCCATGGCGAGCCCGAGGGGGACGGTGGCGGCCCTTAGGATATCGAGCGCGTGTTCGTCAACGTTATAGGCGTTGTGGGCGATGAGGCATAGCACACCGACGACGCGGCCCTTTGCCATGACGGGGATTCCCGCATAAAAGTCCATTCCCTCCCGTTTCAGAGACACCCGCGTGAAGCGCTTGTCGTCCGAGGCCTGCCGCGGAATAATAACTTCTTCGCCGCGTTCCGCGATGGTTCCGCATACACACTCCCCGACACGGACGCGGTGCTCGGTCAGATCACTCACGACTTCCGCTGACAGGTTACGGAAGGCCACCGGGATCATCTCAAACTTCACTTCGTCGACAACGTAAATCACTCCTGCATCAACCCCCACAAAAGCGATGAGTCGTTCGAGGGTATCGCCCAATACGGAAGAAAGATCCAGCGATCGACCGAGGGTAAGCGCAATATCGTAGAGGAGGGAGAACCTACCCACGTGCGTGCGGAGCACGTGGAGTTCGTCCCCTCCTTCGATACGATATTCAGCTTTCGCCGAATTCATGTTGTTTGCCTGCCCCCCGTATAATTCGTGCCCAACGATCCCGGCACGCGGTGAAAGCCTTCAAAGGCTCGGCACGGAAGGGAGTGCTCTTTTCGACGCCGACGAAAAGAGCACTCCCGTATCGTCCGACGGTCGTTTATCCGTCCTCACCGGCGGGGTATTCGTAACGCACACCTTCGTTCTGCACGTCCACCGCCTTTTCTCCGTACATGTCAGCGACAATAATCGCCTGCATTTCAATTACCTGACGTACGAGTTCGCCCAACCCTGCGGATCCAGTTTTGCCACCGGCCGCTCCGCTACTGCCGAGAGTATCCCGCAGTTTCGCTACGCATCGCCGGACGAGTTCCCGTTTAGTTGCCGGATCGTCGGTTGCTTTGATTTGCTTGATGAGTTGGTCAAATGTTTGGTTGTCTGTTGCGTTTACACCGATCGCCGCGCCTCCGTGCAACCCGGTCCGTCCCATCATCTCGCCGGCGGAAGCAATACCCGCAACCAGCAAGAGAAGTATTGCCCCCAAGGAAAAAATTCGATACATTTCAGCACCTCCATATATGTTGTTTGGTCGCCGACGGCGATCGACTATGGAAAAGCAAAAAATGTTCCGATATTTTTTCTTTTTATATTCGAGACCTTAGAAAAAGGCGATTAAATGCACCGTAGGAAATGCTTCACCCGATTGTTTGAAATCCTACAAACCCACTCGTACGTTCAGATGATTTCCGCCGACAACGACCCGACGGCATTCTGCCCGATCGGTTCCGGTGCATAAGGAAACGTTTCGGCAACGATCGGCAAGCCCCTGTCCTGCGGGCGGGGTGAGGTCCTCAATGATGACCGGATTTTTCCCCGCCGTTACCGCTTCCCCCGGGGCGCCACTCCGCGAGGCCGAGGTGAAAGAATGCATGGACATAGGCAAGCACATCCCAACGTTCGTCCTCGTCCAAGATTTCCTTAAACGCCGGCATGGCCGATCCCGACGACCGAAAAGGCTCAACCAAACCGCCCTCGCTTACTCTCCAGAACAGATACGCATCCGTTTCGCCCGGTTTTCCGTGGAAATGGTTCGTCAAGTCCGCGGGGCGGTGGGCGAGGGTCGCCGCCGCAGGTCCGGTTCCTTGACCATCGTCGCCGTGGCACACCGTACAGTGGGAGTTATAGATCTTTTCCCCGCGGGCAATAGAGCGAACATCGGCCCATCGATCGCTACGATAATCTGCATACGCCGGCGGGGGAGCAAGCCAACGGGTGTGCTGGTGCCGGTGATGGGAATGCGCCATAACAAGCGACGCGTAGAGCACGCCGAAGGACCCAAGCGCCGCCAGAATGAATAGCGGCCGTCGACCGGATCCGAGCAGGTGTTTTTTCATACTGTTGCACACCTCCCTTCTGCGTTGCTTCGCCGGGCGCCTGCGGGGCCGACTATTTTCAATAAAACTGCCATAGCGGTATGATAGCAGAGGACCAACGCTCAGGCGGGGGAAGCACTCGGCGGAAAAGACGCATATGCCAATCTCTGAAAAAAATACCGGCAAGAAAGTCGCCGCCATCGTCGTTACCGTGGCCGCGGTAAGCGCCCTTCACTTCGCAACGGTAACGGAAGGTACCACGGCCCATATTGTCCATGTCTTTTTCCGGAAGCTCTATTACATTCCGATCGTCGCCGGAGCGCTTTGGTTCGAATTCCGCGGCGCCCTCGGTGTAGCGGGTGCGGCCATAGCCGTGTATTCCGTGCACCTTCTGAAAGACTGGAATATAGTCCGTACGGAGACCGTCAACCAACTCGGCGAAATGGGGAGCTTTGTTCTTCTCGCCCTTGTCGCGGGATCTCTCGTGCGTCTTGAGCGCCGAGCGCGTCTTCGCCTGGAAGACCTTCGGAAAAATTCGGAACGGAAACGGATCACCACGGCCGTTGCGGCCCTTTCCCAAACCCTGGCGGCACGGGACGCGGAAACCAGGGAACACTCCCGGCGGGTTGCCGAACTCGCTCATCGTTTTGCCGAATCCCTCGCGCTCACGGCACAACAGTCCCACGATATCTACCTGGCCGGATTGCTCCACGATATCGGTAAAATCGGCATACGGGACGATATTCTTCTGAAACGGGATGTGCTCACCGATGACGAATACCGCATCGTACAACGCCACCCTACGATCGCGGAGGAAATACTCGGGCCGGTGGGTTTTGAAGAAGTCGTTCGCGCTGTGGCCAGTCACCACGAACATCCGGACGGGACCGGTTACCCTCAGGGTCTCCGCGGCGATGAGATACCTCTCCTTGCACGGGTTCTGGCCATAGCCGACACCTACGACGCCCTACGGTCTTCCCGCCCCTATAAAGATCCGTTTACAGAACAACACGTACGCCGCATCATGAACGAAATGGCGGGCACGCAATTGGACGACTCCCTTCTCGAAAAATTCTGGACTCTCATCGACCGCCCCCCCGCCCAACGTGGCGTTGAAGCCACAACCAAAGAGCGGTCGCGGAAACACGGCTGAAACTTCTCTGCAGACTGCAAAGTCGGATCGACCCTTCGTCAAGAAGACCAGACTCGGGAAGCTGCGGATAAAAACCAAGACCGCTCCGGGGCCGGCATCCATGTCCCGGCCGCCGGAAGCGACCGCCCGTTTTCAGGTTTCGTACATTCCGGCGGGGCCCTTCGTCCGGATACGGTAGAGAGCGGCTACCGGGATCACGGCGACGATCCCGTCGCCCGCATAACCGGTATGCGCCGTCTCCATAATAATACCGGCGATTTCTTCGGCGCGGGCGGACTCTATAAAAACTTCCACCCGAAAATGCGTCACCATAAGATCGCGACGGAAATAGTCGACGTACTCCCCGTAGCCCTTGACGCGACTTATCGTAATACCCGGTACACCGATGCGTTCGAGGGCCTGCTCCACGTCTTCCAGCGAGCGGCTACGGATAATAGCCGTTACCTTGCAATAATCCATGATGCACCTCCTTGCCTCCTGTTGCATACGTCATCACCGTCATTTCTCCAGCCCCCGGGAGCGCCATGCCGCATAGACCGTGGGTATGACGATAAGGGTGAGTACGGTGGACGACACCATCCCGCCGATCATGGGCGCGGCTATGCGGCGCATGGTATCCGCTCCGGCGCCGTGGCCCCAGAACAGCGGCAAAAGCCCCACGATGATCGCGGTAACGGTCATCATAATGGGCCGCACCCGTTCCGATGTTCCCTCGATAAAGGCGGCCGTAAGGTCCGCCCGGGTCTTGAGTTCACCGAGTTTCTTACGCCGTTCGCAGGCGTGGTCGAGATAAATCAGCACCAGGACACCGATTTCCGCCGACACCCCCGCAAGGGCAATAAAGCCGACCCCGACGGCTATACTCATGTTATAGCCGAGCAGATAGATGAACCACACCCCGCCTACGATGGCAAAAGGAAGAGAAAGCATCACGATTAACGATTCCGATACATTTTTAAAATTAAAATAGAGAAGCAAAAAGATAATAACCAATGTAATCGGAACCACCACCGCGAGCCGCTTGTTCGCCCGCTCCATATATTCGTATTGCCCGGACCAGACAAGACTGTAGCCCGGCGGGAGATCGACCTCGCGCTCGATCGTTTCCCGGGCGTTTTTCACATACGTAGCAACATCGACGTCGGCGATGTCGACGTAGACCCAGGCTGTTCGGCGGGAGTTTTCGCTTTTTATCACCGGCGCGCCCTGCCGCACCACGATATTAGCAACCTGAGCGATGGGAATCTGCGCTCCGGTCGGCGTCGGCACCAGAACCCGTTCGAGCTTCCCGAAGGAATCCCTGAGTTCCCTCCCGTAACGGACATTCACCGGATAGCGCTCAAGTCCCTCGACCGTTTCGCTCACGTTCATCCCGCCCACGGCCGATTGGATAACATCC
>CAYYSS010000234.1:0-4987 GCA_964474325.1 uncultured Nitrospirota bacterium | reverse complement strand
TTTTTTGATCCCGCCGGCCCCTTCTCCAAGAATCTTTTGCAACGTTAAGGTTAATCCGTGCCCATCCGTGGCTGAATTGTTTAAAAGATCGTGAATGGTGAATGGCTTTCGGAACGGAAAGGGGAGAAGTTGGAAGTATAGAAAAACGTCTTCCGTCTAACGTTTCCCTTCTCCCCTCTACCTTCTGACTTCTGACATCTGGCCTCTGTCCCCTGAAGCGGCTTGTCCGCGTTAGTCTGCGTACTGGAAAACATGAACGATTTGGGAGTTGATGGGGCGCGCCCGACGGGTGAGACGCTACGAACCTCCGTCCGGCCCTGCCTTGATTCCCAGGATGTACTCGAAGAGACTCTTACACTTCTTCGTCCTGAAGGTATAAAGCTTCATCTGCTTATGCCCTGAGGCCGCGATGGTCTCCAGGAGTTTGTCGCAGTCGGCCACCAATTGCTTCAGTTCCTCGATGCTCAGGTCTTCCGCCACAGCCGTCTGGCCGCATATGCGGTCGAATTCGGCCTTCCACGAGGGCGCTTCGACGGCGTAGGCCAGGGTCGCGAGGGCGAGAGTCAGGACCAGGGTAACGGCGCGTATGGTAAAACGGTTCATGTCTTTCTCCTCATGCCGGGGTGGCACCGTTTGCAGTCGTTCAGGGGGAAGGCGACGGTCATATGGCAGACGCCGCAGAACTTCCCTTCAAGAAGGTACCCCATGGCGAAGTGTTTCGTGGTTTTCTTTTTTACGTTGAATATATCGGGATGACAATTGGAACAGTCAAGAAGTCGGATATGGACATTATGGGGGAATTCCGCCGGAGGTATGTTGGCCCAGTCGGCTTCCAGGATGAGGAGTTTGGCGAACCCAAGGGGACGCTCTTCCGAAAAGATACTATACGCGGGCTTGGTAACGTCCGCGGCCCGCACCCAGTCGATGCGGTTGCCGTATCTGGCCTCGGGCAGGCGGTTCCGGTATTCTTCGAATTTGGTCGCGCCGTCGCGCTTAGTTCCCGAGTGGCACAGCTTGCAATTCCGTTCCGTATGGCCGAAGGCAACCGTTCCGTCGTGACAGGCCCCGCAATAGAGGCCGTTTTGATTGTCCTCTTCCGTTATCTCGGTGCCCCCGTTCTTGAAATCGAATTCAAGCTCGAAGTGGCAGACCCTGCAGGTATAACGAACGCGGTGGATCCAGTGAGAGAATAGAACCGGTTTCTGCCCCTTGGCGGAGGAGAGCCTGTCGAGGAGAAGATCGCCGAAGTCTTCCGGCGGCGGCAGGGGCGGGAACTCCCAGAACTGGCCCGCGGCCACGCCGACACAGAGCGTCACAAGTATCACGGCGCTCAACAGGATCGGCGCCGAAACGAGACGCGACATTAAAAAACCGGTTCGGTATGACACCTCTGGCAATCGTTGTTCGGAAAGGCGACACGCCCATGGCAGGCCCCGCAATAGAGGCCGTTAAAAATGTCCTGCATGCTGTAGACGGTAGCACCTTTCTTTACCCCGAAGATATCCGGGTGGCACAACTCGCAACCGCTCCAGATCGCGTGCTTTTTGTGGGAAAAGATGATATTGGGCATCCCCGCTTCCTTTGCCGTGAGTTCGAGTTCTTCCGGATCCTTCAGTTTCGGACGCTTTATGGAAACGCCCTCCAGATAATCGGCCAGTTTGATTAATTTCCTGTCTTCGGAGGCCATCCAGTCGATCCCGTTGCCGAACCGTTCTCGCGGAAGTTTCCTGCGCAGGTCCCGGAAGTTGTTCTTGAGGGTGATTTTCTTGCCCTTCGAGTGGCACGTGTCGCAGTGTTTGACCTTTGTGCCGTCAGCCAGCGTCTCTTCCCACGCGAATGCCGTGTTTCCGTCGTGGCACGCCCCGCAGTACATGCCGTTTCTATTGTCGTCTTCGGTGATGCCGGTTTCCCCGGCGGTCATGGCAAAGCCGATGTCGATGTGGCAGAGACGGCAGGAATAACGGGAACGGTGGAGCCAGTGGCGGAACACGACGGGCGCGATCCCGTTTTTCTCCGAACCGTTATTGAGGACCACATTGCCGTATTCGCTGGGTTTCGGGCGCTTCTTCTTTACGCCGAACGTCTTGGCGTCCGCGCCCGCAAAATAGAACGCCACGGCGCACAGCAGAACGGTAGCTACCAGAATTGTTCGTTTCATAATGTTTTTCCCCCGTCGGTGTCTTGAGAGTACGGCAGAGCCGGTGGTCGGGTGGACACCTACGAACAACGGTAGCAAAGCCGGGGCGGCCAGTCAAGTCGTGTCGTGAATTTTTTTAGACGTTCCCCCGAAATCATTCTGTTATTTCATTGCTGTCCAAAATAGCGTATACGTAACGATTGGATTGCTGATTTCACCTTGCAGTTGAATAAAATACGGGGCCGGCGGCCTCAAAAAAATCCGCTTCGCGGCATAAAACAAGGTTCGGGGTTCCGGGTTCAAGGTTTTGGGTTTGAACGTCGAACATAGAACTCCCAATAGTAGCCGTGCGTATTTTCTTGATTCCACCGGCCCCTTTTCCGGGAAATTTCTGCAACGTTAGGGTTACGAGTTACGAGTCACGGCAGTTAAGAAAATCGACAACACGTCCACCTTGCTGCACCGTCCGAATTTTGGGGACCACCTCTCCCAAGCCATGTCTCCATTTTCCGGATAAACGTAGAACGGGTCGTCCTTGACGGTTACAGTTCCGCGAACGGCAGGGCCGTAACGCCCGGGCCGAGAGGGAGCATTATATCGCCCGGATGCACCACGTACCCCGGCAGCGCCTTGTCCCCCAGATCGTTCCGGAATATCTTTATCGCGGAGGCCATGGCCGGGTGTGGAGTGGCTGACAGCTTCACCTCGATAGGGACCAACATGCCGTACGTCTCCACCACGAAATCAACGTCCGTCCCGGCGGCGGTCCGCCAGAAGTGGACCTGCGGGTCGATGCCGCGATGAGCAAGGGTCTTTACGATTTCCGACAGCACGGCGGTCTCCATGATAGCGCCTCCCATGGGGCCCGAAGCCGCATGTTCGGGGTCCTTCAGGCCGGCGAGGTAGCAAAGCGTGCCCACGTCCGTGAAATAGACTTTCGGCGTCTTGACAAGCCGTTTGCCCACGTTGGCGAAGTACGGACGAAGCACGATCACCTGGTAGGTGGCTTCAAGCACGGAAAGCCATGCCTTGACCGTGTTCACCGCCACGCCGAGATCCCGGGCCACATCGGCCAAATTCAGGAGCTGGGCGCTCCTGGCCGCCAGGGTCCGGAGGAAATACCGGAACTGCGACAGATCCCCTACCTGCCTGAGCGTGCGCAGGTCCCGTTCAAGGTAGGTCTGGACGTAACTGCCATGCCACAGGTGCGCGTCCCGTCCGGCATGCGCGGCAAGTTCCGGATATCCTCCTCTCAGGAATCCTTTCCAAAGATCACGATATGCGAGGGGCTTCCCCGGAGAGGACCCGCCTTTCCGCCCTCGACGCACAGGCGGACGCCCGGCCTCCCATGCCAGGGTGATTCGCGGTCTTCCCTCGGCCTCCCGCCGCGAAAGCGGCAGAAGGCGCAGCATCGCGGTACGGCCGGCCAACGACTCGGTCACCTTTTCCATGAGCAGAAGGTTCTGCGAGCCGGTCAACAGGAATTGCCCGCTCTTGTGCCGATCGGCGTCGATCTTCTCCTTGATGTACGGCAACAGGCCGGGCGCATACTGCACCTCGTCGAATATCACGGGAGGCGGGTGCATTTCGAGAAAGCCGCGCGGGTCACCCTCGGCGGACGTTCGAACGTCCGGGGGCTCCAGGGAGACGTATCGGTAACGCCTCCCGAAAAGGTGCTGCAAGAGCGTTGTCTTGCCGGATTGGCGCGGTCCGGTCAGTACCACCACGGGGAACTCGGAGGCAGCCTTCTTGAGGACCGGCTCCAGCGATCTCTTGATATACGTCGAACCCACGGCCAACCTCTATAGTGGAGATTATGCATTTAGAATGCAAAATGTCAAGCTCCAAGCCGTATCCGAACGCCGCCGTGCATGCGTTCCGCGTCGCGCCGGAAAAAGAAATCCGGCTCCCGGCCCAGCATCGCCGAGTGATACACACGCCATGCAACCACCATCTGATTTCCGCCGCGGCGGAGGTACGAAACTTCCGGATTCCGGTTTCCGGGCGGCCCCCAAAGCGGCCTGTCTGCGTCAGGGCTTTTGCACACGGGACATTACGTGCTGTTGCCCGGTGTTCCACGCAGGGGTATAATCCCTTCATGGGTGTTGCGGAGAGATGGAAGGGTAAGCCGGCCATCATTGGCTCCCGGCGCGAGATCGTTGCGTCGGCCGTGTGTGAACTCCGGAAAGATCACCGCGTCGCCGCCGCCTACGTTTTCGGTTCGGCGGCGCGCGAAGAGGGCGGGACGCCACAGGACCTGGATCTGGCCATATTCACGGAACCCTCTTTCGGTTACGAAAACCTCCATGAACTGAACGGGACGATTACCCATGCCCTTCGTTCGGATCGGGTCGACATCGTGTGGATGAACAAAGCGGACCCTATTCTGAATTTCGAGATTATCAAGACAGGGCGCCTTCTCTTCCACCGGGGGGCTGAGAGGTTGAACGATTTTGAACTGAAGGCCAAGAAGGCCTATTACGATTATGTTTTGTACCTCGAAAAACGGAGGCGGAGGAGAGCCCGCCATGGTGTATAGGAAAGCCGGCCTCCTGAAGAGGTTGGAAAAACTCCGTGAATACAACGCCGACCTCCACGCTCTCGGCCTGACCGAGCTGGACGTCTTTCTGTCGGACAAGACCGTACGGTACGCGGTGGAACGCCTGCTTTTTCTCGTTGCCGAAAATATTCTCGATTTTCTCGACCACATTCTGTCCGCCCGGTTCGAAACAGTCAGCGAAAGTTACGAAGAAATCATCACCAATGCTCGAAGACAAGGCGTTCTCGATGACGCTTTACCTTACAGTTGCAGTGCGCCGTGCAAAGGCACGGTCTTTCAGTGGGTGCAAT
>CAYYSS010000233.1:0-4993 GCA_964474325.1 uncultured Nitrospirota bacterium | reverse complement strand
AACCGGGGCGCTACGCCGCAACAGCTTATCGTCTCCACCAATATCGTTGCCGTAGCGGCATTCGGTTTTCTGCTTCTCATCAGAGGCAACGGCCCCGGAACCATTTCGCCGACGGGTGCGGTTGTGGGAACCTATCTCTATCTGATAACGGTAGTCGGGGTATTCATGTTTTACTATCGCCGGTGGCTTGTCTCCCGGCTCACGGTATCCTATATCAACTCCTTTTCCCATGCAGGCAAGGCCCTGTCGATTCTCTACGCAACGATAATCCTCGGCGAACGGGTCTCTCTCCTCTCCCTGGTTTGTTTCGGGCTCATTCTGGCAGGAACGGCGGTGGCCGTTCGGGGGGAACCGGGCCGGGAACGCCTGAAACCCGTTGCCGAAACCGACTCCCCGTCCGCTACCAGGTCTCCCGGTGGACTTTTTCGGGGTTAAACCGGGTGCGGGGCTCGGGCCGCTGTTCGGGATATCCGAGTGCGATACCGGCGACAGGGATAATGCCCTCCGGGAGATTAAACAGGCCCCGCAGGCCCTCGATCCGTACGGGGCGGGGATGGACCCCCAGCCAGCAGGACCCGAGCCCCAGGATAGAGGCGGCAAGCAGGAGGTTTTCGATCGCGGCGGAGCAGTCCTGAAGCATATAGGATTCCTGGCCGTCGTGGGCTGTGTTGATATCGCCGCAGACGAGAATACCCGCCGGGGCCTGCCTCAGCATCTTTCCGTAGGGGAGGATATCGGCCATCCTGTCGAGGGTGGTCTTTTCTTTCACCACGATAAAGTGCCAGGGGTCCCGGGCCACCGCCGAGGGAGCCGCCATAGCCGCTTCCAGGAGATCCTGGATAGTCCCGTCGGATATCGTTTGATCGGTAAAGCGCCGTACACTCCGCCGCGCAAAGATCAGGGAAAGTTTGTCGTTCATAACAGGCCTCCTCCAGACTGTTGTTCGTTCTGCATTCTACCGGAATTCACCGAAGGAGGGAAAAAGCACCGTTACGGCGCCTCTCCGGCGGCCTCGAAAAAATCCGCGACAGGGCGTGAAGGATGGGCAATGGGCAATGGGCGAGAGGCAAGGGGATAAAGGATTGGCTATGGGCGAGGGGGAAGAGAGGCGGGAAGACGTAAGCGGCAGGAAGACGTAAGACGTCAAACGTGAAAAGCCTTCACTTCTCCCTTTTTTCTTCTCCCTTCTGCAACGTTAAGGTTAATCCGTCCGAGGAACGCCCCCCTTTTGCTCCGTTACGGAACGTGGATCAATGGAAGTACGTTTTTCTTCACGTAATCGATAACCCGCTTCACTTCCTTTTCAACAAGCCCGCGTCCCGGACCCTGTTCTTCTGCGTGCGGCGGGTCCCGTAACGTCGGGCAACCGAGAATGTCGGCGTCGTTTGCCTCGGCGAACGCCGCCGGAATATCATCGGGCGGTTCCACGTGATTCATAACGGCCCAGGCCAGAGTCCATGCCCGGGCGACGTTACCCACGTTATATCCGCCGCCTCCCAGCGCGAGCCAGGGTACCTTCAGATCGCGGATCACGCGCACCGCCTCCTCGAACCCCGAGGTCGTATACTCGAGGTGTGCCAGGGGATCGGCGGCAAAGGTGTCGACCCCGAGCTGGGTAACGAGCATTTCGGGCCGAAACCGTTCGACGCACGCCGGAACAATTTCACGGAATGCGTGCAGAAACCCCTCGTCGCCGGTATAGGCGGGAAGGGGAATATTGACGGCGTACCCCCGGCCGGGGCCGCTCCCCGTATCCGTTTCGAAACCCGTTCCCGGAAAAAGGCTTCGACCGGTCTCGTGAAACGAAACGGTGAGTACCTGGCGGCTTTCGTAAAAGGCCGCCTCGACACCGTCGCCGTGGTGGGCGTCGATATCCAGGTAGAGAACCCTCCTGCCCCGGCCGACGAGACGCAAAATCGCCAGAACCGGATCGTTTATGTAGCAGAACCCAGACGCCCGCCGGGGTCCGGCGTGGTGGAGCCCGCCGGCAATGCTGAACGCAATATCCACCTCGCCGCGGTCGACGAGATCAGCCCCGATAAGGCTCCCCCCGGCTACCAGGCGGGACCAGTCCAGAAGGCCCGGAAACCCCGGGTTGTCCCCCGGACCGATACCGTAGGAACCCGCACCGACGGGCGGCGTCCCGCTGTTTGATTTCTTGAGAACGTCCAGATAGTCGGATTCGTGGAACCGCAGGAGATCCCGGTCCCCGACCGGTCCAGGGGAAACATGGCGGGTGACCTCCGGTTCGAGAAGGCCGTAGGACCGAATCAGGTCATGGGTAAGTTTCAGTCGTTCCGTACGAAGGGGGTGCCGACTTCCGTAATCGAATAACGCAAATGCGTCGCTGTAGACAAACGCCGTCTTGCTCGTACTAGGTTTCACCGACGGACGCCGAAATCTGATCTTTCTCAACCGGTACCGTTACACCATTTCCATGCTGACGCACATACTCGTACATAACGATCGACGCGGCTATACTCACGTTCAGGCTTTCCACCGTCCCATACTGCCCGATCTTGAGCGGGCGGATATCCGGGTAACGGTCTTTGTCGAAGCGGGGCCCGAACTCTTCGTTGCCGAAGATAAACGCGCTCCGTCGGGGAAAGGAGACTTCGCCGAGGGAAGTTCCGATGTCGGGCTCGAAAACGAAACACGTATACCCCTGTTCGGCAAGAACGCCGTAACAGTCGTCGAAATCATCGTGAAACTCCGCGGGTACCCATCGAAACGAACCCTTGGCCGGGGCGGGATCGAAAAAACCCGTTCCCACCAGGTGCACCGCCCGGCAACCGAAGGCGTCAGCACTTCTGAGGATCTTGCCGATGTTGAACCTCGGACGCAGGTGATCGAGGACCAACGTGTATTCGAAAATCCCCGGGCGGGCGGTTACCTTGTTCAACAGCCGCTCCCGGCGGAAACGCTTAATCGTTTTTTCCCGTTCTTTCTTTCTCTGCCGCCGTTCTTTTCTCGATACCATGTTTCCTGATCCGGTAATTACATCTGGAGTCTGTCTGTACGGACATTAGCACGCCCGCGGGATTCCGTTCAACGCGGTCCGATTGTGGACCCATTTTGACACGCGCCCGACGCAGTGTGGGAAAATAACGTCGTTGCCGAAACAGATGCAAGTAATTATGGATACATCCTCCTACAATATCTACTGCCCCCATGCCCGCCTCGGACACGAACCCCCGATGCTCAATTTCTGGTTTACGTCATGCCTGCGGCGCCAGGAGGCGGCTGTTTTTCACAATTACGGCAGTCTGAATACGTGCCGGGATTGCGCCATAGGCGAGGAGTATCTCAGGCTGTCCCGGGAAAACGGTTCTTTCGAGGCCCTGGAAGGCCTCTGCAGAAAGATCCTCTTTGAGCAGAATATGGCCGGGCTTGGTTCCCCGGGCTGATTACCGCCCGGAAAGACCGCGCCAGGCCGGTAATTCCCGGAGGGCGAAGTCGTCGGCGTAGCGTTCGACTTTTCGTCTGAGGGAGGCGAGTTCCTTGCGGCTTTCCAATGAACGGTGCCGGCCCGAGACCCGAAACGCCGCGACTTCGGCGTAATAATTCTTATTACCGGAACGGACGGTATGCCCTATTTCGTGAAGAAAGAGAAAGGGATATACATCCGCGGGCGCGAGACGGCTCCCGGTTTCCTCGCTGAGTTTCTTTGCCACATCCACCCGGTCAAGGGAGGGGTTGAGGTGTACGTTATACCCCCCGTCGTGGTCCGCGCTCAAAGCCATAAATGCAAGACGACCGGGACTCCAGCTGCAGTCTTTCCGGTCGCCGTCGAATCCGATAAAGTTCACGTCATAGTCCCGGGCGTAACGAAGCATGGTCTCCACATCCAGTAAGCGCCCGAAACGGCGGAATTTTTGCACCATTTCGGTTGCCTCGCAGACACGAATCCCGTTTTTCCGGGGCAGGGTCCGTAATGGGGCCTCGCCGAAAACCGGCATGTTCAGATAATAGCCCCCGAGGGGATCTTTTCGAAGAATCGAACGGCGCAGGACAAGGGACACACCGAGGATTCCGATCAGTGCGCCGGTCGCTATCAGGATAAGCGCTTCAACCATGTCGGCCCCTCCCGGACTTCTATCGGTCCTCCCACCCTCCTGTTCTTATCGTACCAGATCCCGGGATCCTTTAACGCTCCGGTTCCGGTTCCCGATGGAGAAGCGGCCCCGGGGGATCAGATCGCAACCCGTACGGCTCGGGCATCAAGGACGCGTACTATTGCAGGCGGGGAGATGCCTACGAGGAACCCGCGGCGCCCGCCGTTAATGTATATGCGTTCGAGACCGAGGATACTTTCTTCAACGTACACCGAAAGCGGTGTGCGGGTACCGAACGGCGACGTTCCGCCTACCTGGTACCCGGTAAGTTTTTCCGCCCGCTCCGGACTGCACGGCTCGACCCTCTTGGCCCCGATTGTCCGGGCCAGGTTTTTTGTGGAGACCTCCCGGTCGCCGTGCATGAGTACGATGAACGGCCGACCCGTATCGTCTTCCATGACCAGGGTCTTGATCACCGTATGTTCGTCGATCCCGAGTTCCCCGGCTCCCCGGGCAGCGCCCCCGTGGTCTTCGTACCGATAGGTATGTTCCGAAAACGGAATATCCGCGGCGCGGAGCACCCGTACAGCGGGAGTTCCCGATTTCTTTTTCTTCGCCACAAACGCCGATCGTAACGTAAAGGTCCGTCCGCGGGGATCAGTTTCCGGAACAGGGCCCGCCGTGGGCGATACCGACCCCGTGGCCCTTGGCCGCGCAGATGTTCGTATAGGTTGTGCCGTCACAACCGCAAACAACACCCGTGGATTCCTCGCAGGCGGCGGGCACGGGTTCGCAGATACCGTCTCCCGCACAGTCCCCCGGGAAACGGTCGCAGAAAAACCCCTCCGTGCAGTCGCTGTTTTCCCTGCATAGTGCCAGTATTCCCCCGCCGCATTCCCCCTGATACGCAATACTTATTCCTTCGCGCCGGGCCTCGC
>CAYYSS010000232.1:0-4997 GCA_964474325.1 uncultured Nitrospirota bacterium | reverse complement strand
AGAAACGACCTGAACCCACGATCACTCCGGCCGCTGACCTGCCGGAAACGATCGTCCCGGCCGAGCTCTCCGATGCAGACCGGCGAACCGGTGGCAATCACGTGGTCAACCGCACCGCGTTCGGCCGCGGGCACGGTTATCCGGCCGTCTTGGCCGACGGTACCGTGGCAGGTCGCCAGATTGACCCGACCGTCGCGCTCGTCTTCTCGGCGGTAAATGGAACAGACCTGGGTGCCGAGGCCCGCGGCTATTGTCTTGGCAACGGCATGGAGGATCCCCTCGAGTTCCAGGGTCGCTCCGACCACGTTGCCCACCTCGGAGACCAGGGCGCTCTCGGCAAGCTTCTTTTCCAGGTTTTTGTGCGAAGACTCCACCCGCTCCGCCATCAGGTCGAAACGGGCGGCAAGAACGCCGAACTCGTCGGTCCGGTCCGTTCCGATGCGGTACGCCAGATCGCCCGCCGCGATTCGGTCGGCACCGTCAAGCAGATCGCCAAGAGGTTTTGAGAGAGATTTGACCGCGGTCCAGACAAACGCCCCCGTCAGCCCCAGGGCCGCCGTCACGAGAAACAGGAGTACCCACTGCAGGCGTTGCCGCTCGCGACCGCTTTGCAGGACCACATTCTGCCTTTTCTCATCGAGAATACGAAAATAATACGAAAAGTAATCCCGGGCGGCCTCGCTCATCCCGTCGAGTCCGGCCAACAGTGCCTCCATTTCCGGGTCGGACCGCGGTCGATCGGTTTCAAACACCTTGCGCGCCGTCCTCTCCATGTCGGCGAGGATGACGTTCAGGCTTTCGAGTACCTTTCTTTCAAGCCTGCTCTGATCGTCCACACTCTCTTTCTTCAGTGCCAGCCGCAGGTAGTCGGCCGCGTCGATCCCGAGCCTGCGTTCGCGGGCGATGCCGGAGCGTCCCCAGCGCCCCGCCGACGCCACAAGATCGTAGGTAAGGGAATGGAGGGTCTGTGTTGTCTGATACTCCTGGTCGGACCGAACAAGCTCCTTGATGGTTTGGTTCAGTTCCTCGACCGTGGAGATTGCCAGAATCCCGATTGCCGCGATCAGAGCAAAATACACGATCGCGCCCACCACCAGTCTTCGGCGAAACGTCACGGCCCCGCCTCCCGGGTCCCGGTCAGGCGGGAATACAGGGCACGGTAGGCCATCACCGCGCTCGTCCAGGTCCGGTCTTCTTCCATTGCGTTACGGACCCGCTCCGTCCACGGGCGCCCCCGGCGCTTCAACGCAGCAGCCCGGGCCACGGCGGCAAGCATGTTCTCCGGGGCAAAACCGGCAAAAACAAAACCGTTGGGCCGGTCGCCGTCTTCCCGCACCGTATCCGCGAGCCCCCCCGCGCGCCGCACCACCGGAAGGGTCCCGTATCGGAGTGCGATCAACTGGCCGAGACCGCAGGGTTCGTACCGCGACGGCATCAGGAAGACGTCCGCCCCGGCGTAGATACGGCGTGCCAGGGATTCGTCGAACGCGCTGCGGATCGCGATCCGCTCGGGGTGTCCCCCTGCCAGGGCGTACAGACGGCCGAGGAGACCGCGGTCGCCGTCACCAAGAAACACGAGTGTCGCACCGAGTTCCAGGAGGCCTTCCGCGCTCTCCGCGATGAGATCGACACCTTTCTGATGCGCAAGTCGTCCCACGAACGCGCACACCAGACCGCGGGCGTTCGGCGAAAGCCCCAGTTCCTCGAGCAGATGTCTCCTGCAGACCCGTTTCCCCGCGGGGTTGTCCGACGAATAGGGAGCCGGCAGGGCCCGGTCGGCGGACGGGTCCCAAAGGTCGAAATCGAGGCCGTTGAGAATACCGCTCAGGTCCGCGGCCCTCGTCCGAAGGACACCGTCCATACCGTGACCGAATTCCGGGGTCATAATCTCCCGAGCATACGTCGGGCTTACCGTTGAGACAGCGTCGCCGAAAAGAATCCCCGCCTTGAGAAAACTCAGGTTGCCGTAATACTCGAGTCCGTTCATGGAAAAATAGGCGGGATCCGCATTGAGGAGACGAAAACTTTCCGGCCCGAAGATCCCCTGGTATCCCAGGTTATGGATTGTAAACAGGGTCACAGGAGGCGAATGCCCGGCATAATGGGTCTTCAAAAAAAACGGTATCAGGGCGGTCTGCCAGTCGTGGCAGTGCACCACGGCAGGCCGGTCCTCGGTCATGACGGAAAACTCACACACAGCGCGGGAAAAAAAAGCAAACCGATCCGCGTTATCCGGGTGATCCCCTCCCCCGGGAAAACCGTAAAGACCGTCCCGGTCGAAAAAACGGTCCATCTCCACGAAGTAAACCGGCGGACCGTCGAAATCCCCGCGGACGATCCTCCCCGACACGATATCTCCACCCAACGGAACGTGCAGGTGGTGATCAGTAGGCACGGTGGGAATCTGTTCCCGAATTCCCCGATACAGGGGCATAATCAACGCCGACCGAACGCCGACCGAAGGGAGGTGCCTGAGCAACGCGCCCGTTACATCGGCTAACCCCCCGGTCTTTGCAAAGGGAACGGCCTCCGAGGCCGCGATCCATACGAGGGGCCCGTTCGGCTCGTCTACCTGAGAACCATGGGCTGGACCGGACATCCGGCCGGATTCCTCGTTCCCGTCAGATCTTGGCTTCCCGGAGAAAACGGGCGGCCTCTTCGGGCGGGGTCGGATTAATGTGGAAACCCGACCCCCACTCAAATCCGGCGATTTTCGTAAGTTTCGGCACGATTTCCAGATGCCAGTGATAGTATTCGTTCTGTTCGATGTTGAACGGCGAGGTATGGATCATGAAATTATAGGGCGGAACGTCCAGCGTCTTGTCGATCTGTTTGAGGGTACGCTGGAGAATTTCAGCCAGATCCGCGTATTTCCCGTCTACGGGCATATCGTAATGGGACTCGTGGTGTTTCGGGAGAATCCACGTTTCAAAGGGTGCGCGGGGGGCATAGGGGGCAATGGCCACGAACCCCTTGTTCTCCCAGACGACCCGGGAACCGTTATGGATTTCTTCCCGGATAATATCGCAGTAGATACACCGTTCCTTATATTCAAAGTACTTCCTGGCACCCATGAGTTCCTCACGTACCGTGGAGGGAACAATAGGCAGGGCGATTAGTTGGCAGTGGCTGTGTTCCAGACTCGCACCCGCCGCCTCACCTTCGTTTTTGAAGACGACGATGTATTTAAAACGGCGGTCCTTTTTGAGATCGCTGATTCTCAGATGTATCGACCAGAGAACGTCTTCAACGGCGGGAAGAGGCAGGGTCGACAGGGTCTGCTGGTGGTCCGGGGTCTCGATGATGACCTCGTGGGCGCCGACACCGTTCATCCGGTCGAACATCCCCTCCCCCACCCTGCCAAGTTCCCCTTCGACGTGGAGCGCCGGGAATTTATTCGGCACGACGCGGAGTGTCCACCCCGGACCGTTTTCCTTGCCTCCTTCGGGCCGGAAGGCCAATATTTCCGGCGGCGTCGTATATTCGTTACCGGAACAGAAAGGGCAGAAACCTCCCTTTTTGCGGACAATATGGCTTCCAAAATCCGACGGACGCTTCCCCCGCTCAAGCGAGATGATTACCCAGCGGCCGACAATAGGGTCTTTTCGTAATTCGGGCATTCATTTCCTCCAGAAAATTCAATGGGTTGCCTTATTGCAGCCCACGAATGCAGGCATTATATCACAGGGGTCGACCCGTTTTTTCCGGTCATGAGATTCCGTTTACGGGTTTCGACAGCGGAAGCAGGCCGCCCCATCGAACGGTGCGGGGGCCCACGGAAACCTTCGCCGCAATGATCTCCACACCGCCTTTTTTGGCCCGGGAAACCCCGCGCGCGTAGGCGGGGTCGATCTCCCGGGCAGGCTCGAACCACGCGGCATCGAACCGCTGGGCCAGATAAAACATGACCGCCCGGTCGCCCCGCGCGACGGCGTCGCGAAGATTTTCCAGATGCTTGAGCCCCCGGGACGTTACGGCATCGGGGAACGCCGCCCGGCCCGCCGTGCAGAGGGTAACACTCTTCACCTCTATCCATGTTCTTCCCGTTTTACCGGAAAGCACGATATCAATCCGTGAATCGCCGCGCCTGACTTCACGCTTGAGGACGCTCCACGAATTCCCGAGGGGCGGCACGAGGTCCGAACGGATAATCGTCTCGGCCAAGGTATTCGTAATGCCCGTGTTCACCGAAACCCAGACCCGCCCCACACGCATGAGTTCCAGCGTAAAAGCGGTTTTCCGATCCGGCGAGTCGGCGCGGGAAAGCCGCACGGCGCATCCCGGTCGGAGAAGGCCGAGCATACTGCCGGTGTTCGGACAATGGGCCGAAACGGTTTTTCCGGTTGCCAGAAGCACACGGACAATAAAACGGTTCGGGCGGGCAATGAAACGGCCCGGGACAAGGGTGCCGAATCTATGGAGTATGCGCCCGGAGGCGACGGGGGATCGAACCGGACCGATTCAGGAAGCTCCCGCGGTCGACAGGAGAAAGTAGATCAGTTCCGCTTCCCGGGGAGTGTCCACCACCCCATGCCGTTCACCGGGTTCCACCACCAGGGAGTCGCCGGCCTCAAGCCTCACTTCTTCCCCTGCCACGTCGAAAACCATCGTCCCCGTCCTGAGGTAAAAGACCTCATACGCTTCGTCGTGGACGTGGACCTCAGCCGTACGGCCTTCGGGAAAGGTTATCGTACTGAACTGCCATATACGGGGAAGCACCCCGGGCCCTACAAGCACACGTTTCATGAGATCCGCGTCGTGAGATGTGGGCTCGGGCACGATGTCTTCATTTCGAACCAGACGCATACGCTACCCTACCGCCGTATCCCGCCACCTGTCAAATATAACCCAACCGAACCCTTTGTCGATAAACTCATGGATCTCGCCCCCTGGTCTTAGGTCTCAGCCTTAGCCCCGGCCTGTCGCCTCCCGCCCTGATTAAACCTTACAGTTGCATAAAATACGGGGCCGGCGGCCTCAAAAAAATCCGCAACACG
>CAYYSS010000231.1:0-5001 GCA_964474325.1 uncultured Nitrospirota bacterium | reverse complement strand
GACGGATCCTGCTCACCGCTTCGGGGGGTGCGTTCCGGGATCATTCCACCGCCGACCTGGAAACGGTAACCGTACAGGACGCCCTGGCCCACCCCAACTGGTCCATGGGTCCGAAGATCACCGTGGATTCGGCCACCCTCATGAACAAGGGACTTGAGGTCATCGAGGCCCGGTGGCTCTTTGATCTTCCCCCGGAGCGGATCGACGTGCTCGTACACCCCGAGAGCATCGTCCACTCCATCGTGGAATTCGCAGACGGCGCCATGATAGCCCAGATGGGTGTGCCGGATATGCAGGGGCCGATCGCCTATGCCCTCTCGTACCCGGAACGGCTTCCGGCGGTGACGGCGGGGCTCGACCTGGTTGAGAAGGGGCAGTTAACGTTCAGGAGTCCGGACACCGAACGGTTTCCGTGTCTCGCCTACGCCTACGAAGCCCTGAAGATCGGCGGCACCTTGCCGACGGCGATGAACACCGCCAACGAGGTCGCCGTGGCCGCCTTTCTCGAGGGCAAGATACCCTTTCTCGGGATTCCTCGGGTGATTCGTTCGGTTATGAACCGCACGCGCGTCCGCGAAGCCGACACCCTTGAAAACATTATGGAGGCCGTGGATATGGCTGAGCAGAACGCGCGGGAGGCCGTGGAGGCCGAAGCCGCTCCCGTTGCCGGGGGGACCGAATCGTGACGATTATCTGGGCGGTCGTACTCCTCGGGGTACTGATCTTCGTGCACGAACTCGGGCATTTTCTCGTCTGCAAAGCCGTAGGCGTGGGAGTGGAGCGGTTTTCCCTGGGGTTCGGGCCGAAACTCGCGGGTTTTTCATGGGGGGGGACCGAATATATCATCTCGGCCTTTCCCCTCGGGGGGTACGTCAAGATGATCGGGGAGGATCCGGATCAGGAGATCGCGGAAGAAGACCGGGTACGGGCCTACAACAACCAATCGGTACCCAAGCGCATGGGTATTGTCGTGGCAGGTCCCCTGTTCAACCTCATCTTTGCCGGCCTTGTGTTTTCCGCCCTGTCGTACACGGGTCTTCCCGCCCTGACCGCGGAAGTGGGCCGGATACTCGAAGACTCGCCCGCGGAAAAAGCCGGTATCCGGAAAAACGACCTGATCGTCGGGGTCGACGGCCGGGACGTGCGCCTCTGGAACGATGTGCGCACCTATATCCACGACCGGCCGGGGACGGCAATCGAACTGACCCTGGAGCGGGACGGATCCATCCGGTCGGTCACCGTCGTACCCGAGCGCAAAACCCAGACGAACATTTTCGGGGAAAGCATCGAGGTGGGCCTCATCGGAATCGCCCCCTCGGGCCGGACGGTTATTATTGAAGACTCCGCCGGCCCGGCCCTGGTGAACGGGTTTTCCCGGATGTTTTCCTGGTGCCGTCTCACCGTGGTATCGATCTATAAGATCGTCGACGGCACCGTATCAACGGACAACGTGGGCGGACCGATCATGATCGTTCAGATGGCGGGACAGCGGGCCGCCAAGGGCGCCATGGATTTTTTCTTTTTCATGGGCGTAATCAGCGTAAACCTGGGCATCCTCAATCTCTTTCCCATACCGATTCTCGACGGGGGGCATCTGGTGTTTCTCGCGATCGAAAGCATCATCCGGCGCCCGCTTTCGCCATCGGTACTCGCCACGGCTCAGAAGGCGGGGCTCTTCGTCATCCTGCTCCTCATGACCCTGGTGTTTTATAACGACCTTTCCCGGATCTTCAGTGGTGGAGCCGGGCCTTGATCCACCACACACCGGTCAGAATATATTACGAAGATACCGACTGCGGCGGCGTGGTATACTACGCCAATTATCTCCGGTATTTCGAACGCGCCCGCACCCACTTTCTTGATGCCCTGGGCTTTGATCTCGCCGCCTTGTTGAACGAAGGCGTGGTGTTCGTCGTAACCGAGGCCCGAATCCGGTACCGAAGCCCTGCGCGCTACGGCGACGAGCTTCGGATCGAGAGCCGCATCACGGACGTGGGCGGTGCAAGTATCGTGTTCGAACACCGGGTGGAGAAACCCGGCGTCCCACACCCCCTGGTCTCAGGCACCGTACGGTGTGCCGTCGTGGATCCCGACGGTCGCGTCCGCAGACTGTCGCCGGATTCCCGCGCTAAACTTGAGACCGCAGTGGAACCCCGCGCGTTTTGACACGCCGAAAAAACAATAGCCGGAAATTTATTGAAGGAGCTGAAGATGGGCCACAACGTCACACAGAAGATCATCGCCGAGCACCTGGTGGAGGGGCAACTTGACACCGGGGCAGAAATCGCCATCAGGATCGACCAGACCCTGACCCAGGACGCCACGGGGACCATGGCGTACCTGGAGTTCGAGGCAATGGCCATTCCCCGGGTGAAGACCGAGCTTTCCGTAAGCTACGTGGACCATAACACGCTTCAGTCCGGGTTTGAAAACGCCGACGACCATCGTTTCCTCCAGACCATCGCAGAAAAGAAAGGGATCTATTTTTCCAAAGCCGGCAACGGTATCTGCCATCAGGTTCACCTGGAGCGATTCGCCGCCCCCGGCAAGACCCTCCTTGGGTCCGACTCCCATACCCCGAACGCCGGCGGCATCGGCTCCCTTGCCATCGGCGCCGGCGGCCTCAGCGTGGCTGTTGCCATGGCGGGGGGGCCGTTTAACCTGACCATGCCCCAGGTGGTCAAGGTCAATCTCACGGGTAAACTTCCGCCTTACGCAACCGCGAAGGACGTCATCATGGAGGTTCTCCGCCGTCGGACCGTAAAGGGGGGCGTGGGAAAGGTCTTCGAGTACGGAGGCCCGGGGGTTGAAACCCTGTCGGTGCCCGAGCGGGCGACGATTACGAACATGGGCGCCGAACTCGGAGCCACCACCTCGATCTTTCCCGCCGACGATGTGACCCGGCGCTTTCTCGAGGCCCAGGGCCGGGGGGGTGATTTCCGTACCCTTTCCGCCGACCCGGACGCCGTCTACGACGACGAGCTTACCATCGACCTCAATGAAATTGAACCCCTGGTCGCCCGGCCGTCGAGCCCCGACAACGTGGTCCCGGCTCGAGAGGTCAGGGGAACGAAGATCCGCCAGGTCTGCGTGGGGAGCTGTACCAATTCCTCTCTGGCCGATCTCCTGACGGTTTCCGCCGTACTGGAGGGCAGGACGATCCACCCGGACGTGAGTCTTACCCTTTCGCCCGGTTCCCGGCAGGCCTTTATCATGGCGACCCGTCTCGGCGCCGTGGAGACCATGTTGCGGGCGGGGGCGCGAATTCTCGAGTCCGCCTGCGGCCCCTGTATCGGCATGGGGCAGGCCCCGCCGACCGACTCCGTGACCCTCCGGACATTTAACCGCAATTTCCCCGGGCGGACGGGTACGAAAAACGATAAGAACTTTCTCACCGGCCCCCTGGTGGCGGCCTGCTCCGCGATAACCGGCGAGATAACCGACCCCCGGGACTTTCTCCGGGAGCCTGTCTCGGTCACTCTCCCCGAGTCATACGAGATCGACGATTCGATGATCATCCCGCCCCGTGCGGGCACTGAAGATGTGGAAGTGGTCAAAGGACCGAACATTAAATCGCTCCCTGAAATGCCGGAGCTTCCCGAAGCCCTGTCCGGGGAAGTCCTGCTCAAGGTGGCCGACAATATAACCACCGACGACATCATGCCGGCGGGGGCGAAAGTCCTGCCCCTTCGTTCGAACATCCCCGCAATTTCCCGGCACGTCTTCGAAAGGATCGACCCGGAATTCGCCCGGGGCGCCGAAAAGGCAGGCGGCGGGTTCGTCGTGGGCGGCGCGAATTACGGGCAGGGTTCAAGCAGGGAACACGCGGCCCTGGCCCCGCGGTACCTCGGTATAAAAGCGATCCTTGCCACGGGTTTCGCGCGCATTCATCGGGACAATCTGATAAACTTCGGTATCCTCCCCCTTGTGGTGGACGAGGCGTTTTACGCAGAGATTGAAGCGGGAGATGCCCTGGAACTGCCCCGGGTGCGGGAGGAAATCGCGGGGAACAGAAAAGTAACGGTGATCAACGCAACGCGGAAGCAGGAGATCGCGGCAGAGCACAACTTATCGGCTCGCCAGCGGGAACTTATCCTTGCCGGCGGCCTTCTGTCCCATATGAGTGCCGGATGAGGGCTCGCAGCCATGACGCACAGGTTGCGGGGCGGATACTCTCCGGCCTGAGGATACCCCTTTTTCTGCTGGCGATTTTCCTGTTCGGAGGGTGCGCAGCCATGACGAAACCCGACGTCCCCTGGGGTCCCGAAGCGGTGGAACTCCCCTACCCGCCGAAGGGCGAACCCGAGGAAGGAACGATCCTTCACGTACGCACCGGCCGAACGCTTTCGGAAGAAGACTTGATCGACTTGGCCGCTGACGCCCGGGTGGTCTACGTAAGCGAAGCCCACGACAATCCCGCAGCCCATCGGATCCAGGCCCGCCTGCTCCGGGGCCTCGCGGAACGCTTCCCGGGCAGCGTGGTCCTCGGAATGGAGATGTTTCCCTACACGGCCCAGGACGCATTAGGGGCATTTAACCGGGGGGAAATGAGCGACAGGGAGTTCCGGCACCTCTGGAGCAAACACTGGAACATCGATATCGAGTACTACAAACCCCTCCTTGACGTGGTGCGGGAACTATCTATTCCCATCGTGGGATTGAATGTTCCCAATGAGGTCATAAAAAAGATCTCCCGGGAAGGCGTATCAGCGCTTTCGGATGACGAACGAAGCAAACTCCCTGAAAACGGCCCGGCGGACCCCTACCAGCGGACCTTTCTTGAAGCCATTTTCTCGGGCCACAATATGGGGTCGGGGATGATCGACCGCTTCGTCACCATACAGAACCTGTGGGAGGAATCCATGGCCGCCCGGGCCGCGGACTATCTCACCGGGGCCGAGGGAGCCGGCAAACGCATGGTAATCGTGGCGGGCGGGCACCATATCGACTACGGTTTCGGCATCCCCCGGCGGCTCTTCCGGCGTCTCCCGGTAAGCTATC
>CAYYSS010000230.1:0-5018 GCA_964474325.1 uncultured Nitrospirota bacterium | reverse complement strand
GTTGTGGCCGTGCGTATTTTTTTGATCCCACCGCCCCCTTTCGCGGGAATTCTTTTGCAACAACAGGGTTTACCTCGGCAGGATGCTTATCGAAGGCAATGCCGTCCCGGCGGATGCGCCCGTGACCGAATAACCGGAGACAGCCCGGCAACCCGCCATTGTCGCGAACGCCGGGGTGCGGGCGATAGCGTGAGGCAATGGGCAAGGGGGAGGTTTCCCCCCCGCCCTGGTGGATGGTTTCCGGGCCGCTTCGGTTGGCTTCCCGGTTTGCACCCCCTGCGTCCCGGCGGTAAGATAGCCCGATCATGATACGGAAGTGGCATTTCGCCGTTGCCGCGGTACTCGCCGGCCTCCTTGCAGGGGCGTTCTTTCACAGGCCTCTGCTCGATGCCTTTGGAACCTATCTCGTGGAACCATCGGCAACGACCCTGAAGAGACCTTCGGCTGATCTCATCGTAGTGCTCGACGGGCATCGGGCTCGCCACGAAGAGGGGGTGCGCCTCCTTCACGCGGGGGCGGCGCCGAGGATTCTCTTTACCATGCGCCGGCCGTCGGAAAAGCGATACGAACGCTACGGGGTGAGCCGCGACCGGGCCGAGGTTCCCGTCGCCGCGTCCGACAATACCTACGAAGAGGCCGTGGCAACCAGGGAGACCGTACGCCGCCACGGATACCGTTCGATCCTCCTCGTGACGTCGGACTACCACACGCGTCGCGCCCTGAGGATTTTCAAAAAAGTACTCGGCCCGTCCATTGACGTTTCGGTTGTTGCCGTTCCGAGCGGGCACCTCCGGCCGGGCCGGCCCTGGTGGCGGTACGGCGCGTCCCGAAGAGTGATCGTTGGAGAGTACATGAAGCTCCTCTATTATTGGGTGCGGTACCCGGGCGGACCGGCCGTAGCGCTAGAAAGCAAAGGGGCCGGCGACTGGAAGCGGAAACTCGACGACTGGACCCGGAAGGCGTACCGGAGTATTTTAGATCTTCTCGGTTCGGGTTCTGACAGGCCGCCTTCGGACTCAGGTGGATAGGGGCGGCCGTAGTGCCTGGTACCGGGTAAAGTAGCGGTTTTTGCCGAGTTTCGTTGCCAGGACCGAGGACAGGACCGCGGCGATCACGATGAGATAGATGATAATCGCCTGCATTTCCGCGGCGTAGATCGGGTCGGCGCCGCTTACGAGCATACCGGTCATAAGCCCGGGTATGTGGACCAGCCCGGTGGTCTTCATGGAGTTCATCGTGGGGATTACCGAGGCGGTAATGCTCCTTCGCACGGCTTCCGCCGTGGCCGCGTTTCCGTCGAGTCCGAGGGCAAGAAGGGCCTCGACTTCGTCCCGCTTGTCGGTCATTTCCCTGTGGAGGCGCTCAAGGGTAAGTGCCGTGGCATTCATCGCATTGCCGATGACCATCCCTGCCATGGGGATAAAAAATGACGACACCCGGTCGAACACGCCAAGCAGGGTCATGGGGAGTACGACGGCAGTGGTCGCCGTAACAATCGCGGTGAAGGCGACGAGGACGGGAGCTCCCGGTGTCCGGCGGGCGGCGGTAAAGGCCGCGATTACGATCATCACGGAGAGTACGGCAACGTCCAGGGCTCGATGGTTCGCCCGGAAAACCGCGAGGAGAAGCGAGCCCATGATGAGCAGTTGGACGATGGCCCGCCCGGCGTTCACCGCCATTTCCCGATGAATCCCGAGTTTCAGATACCGGAGCAGAAAAGCCGTAAGGAGGAGATAGAAGACGGCGACGGCGAAACGGGGGAAATCAAACATGGTTTTTTCCGGTCCGGGCGTCGTAGTGTTCAAGCCACGTGGTCAAGTCTCCCCGGTGAACGACTCGCCCCCGGTCCAGAGCAATACCCGTGGCGCCGAGGCGTTGCACCTGTTCGTGACTGTGGGTGACGAATACGGCGGAGAGGAGCCCCTTTTCGATCAGACGGCGAAGAACGTCTTCGATCACGAGGGCCGACCGGCGGTCGAGAGACGACGTGGGTTCGTCCAGCAGGAGGAGCGACGGAGAGACCGCCAGGGCCCGTGCCAGGCTTACCCGCTGACGTTCCCCGCCGGAAAGGTCCCGGACGTTTCTTTTTTCATACCCCGGGAGCCCGACCTGGCCGAGAAGGTGTGCGGCGTCCACGTGGAGACCGTGGTGCCGGGCGCCGAGAAGAACATTGTCTTCAACCGAACCTGCACAAAGGCGCGGTTCCTGAAAGATCATACCTACCTTTCTTCGGAGAGCGGTGGGCTCGTAGTCCCGGACGGGCCTGCCCTCAACCGATACCTCCCCCGCCGTGGCCTCACACAGTCGGTTTGCCAGGCGCAGGAGGGTGGTCTTGCCCGCGCCGGAAGGGCCGAAGACGACAAAGACGGGACTTCCGCTTGTGGTAAACGATATATCCGAAAGAATCGGTACGCCGTCCCGTTCAAAGGAGACGTTCTGAAAACGGAGTTCCACGGAGCCGGGATGTCAGCCCATGGCCTTGCCGCCGTCGACGGGGAGGTTTACGCCGGTTACGAAACGGGCCAGGTCCGAGCAGAAAAACAGGACGGGACCCGCAATGTCTTCGGGCAGGGCCAGGCGTCCCAGAGAAGTGGTTTCGGCCAAAGCCCGTCGCACGGCTTCCGTGGTATTCGGCATTTTTTCGGTGACGACAAACCCGGGGGATACCATGTTTACGGTTACTCCCCAGGGGCCCGCCTCCCGGGCAAGATTCCGGGTAAATCCAAGCAGGGATGCCATGGCGGACGTGTAGGCGCTGTAGCCGTTCACCGTATCCTCGACGATACGACTCCCCATGTTGATGATACGTCCGGAACCCCGCTTCCGCATACCCGGGAGGACGAGCCGGGTAAGGACGACGGCGGGTTTGAGAATGCCTTCGGCATGGCGGGTATGCTCCACCCAGTCGGACGCGTTGATCCCGCGCCGGGTGATAACGCCGTGGACGTTATTGACGAGTATATCGATCGGGCCGAGGGCCGCTTCCGCTTCTTCGATCAGCCGGGCGGCTTCCGTTTCGTTCGAAACGTCGCCCCCGAGGGCGGCCGCTCTGCCGCCGTTTTTTTCGATCGTTGCTGCGACGGTCCGGGCCAGGTCGGCGTTCCGGAGATAGTTTACCGCTACGCGAACCCCCGCGCTCCCCAGGGCCTCCGCAACGGCGCGGCCGATCCCCCGGCTTGCTCCGGAGACAAAGGCGGTTTTTCCCCGTATCCCAAGGTCCATAGTAATTTCCTCGCGTCGAATTTTCTGCTTATCGCGCCGGCCGGCCGTCACACGGCGCACCATCGGCCTGCCCGGCCCGAAAACGAGCCGGGTATGCCGATGGAGATCCGTTTATGGTACCACGGTAAAGGACGTTTGCCAGGGGTGGAAACGGTCGAGCCTTCCTTCCGACGGCGTTACCGCGACCAGCAGGGTGTAGGTCCCCGGCGGAAGCAGGCCGACGGGGCGGGGATCGAAAACATCTTCTTCGAACGCACTGTCTTTCCGGGACGTGAACGGTACGAGACCGGCCGACAGGGGAACGATCCGCCTGTCTTCAGTGACGAGAAGAACCTCGCTTGTAATATGCGGGGCTACGATGTGGATATCAGCCGGACCGGGTGCGGTTACTGCGGTTACTGCCGCTGGTTGCGGTATGTCCCCGCCCCCACGTTCCGTCGCGGCCTCTTGGGTTTATGGTGCCCCTGCGGGACGGCAACCGCAAGGCCGGGAAGCGGATCATTTTGACAGTTTTCGCCGGCGGGGAGTAAAGTAGCGGTTATCCCGACCGCCTTGGGGAAAGAAACCATCGGGGGTTTTCGGGAAGAATCACGATTAATCAGCCGATTGCGGGTAACGCGGGTTTGCGGCGTCCGCCGTCGGTACGCGGAGTGGAAATATGGTACGTACGAATAACCTTAATATCCGGGGCCTGGTTCCCATTATCGGCCCGGGTGATCTGAAACAGGTCTTTCCCCAGACCGCCGAGGGGGCCGAGTTCGTCAATAACGCACGATCCGCGGTGAAAGCCGTGCTGAACGGCCAGGACCCTCGTCTCATGGTCGTGGTGGGGCCCTGCTCGATACACGATCCCGATGCGGCCATGGAGTACGCGGGACGGTTGAAGGCCCTGGCGGAGGAGGTGGGCGACCAGCTTCTCCTGGTGATGCGGGTCTATTTTGAAAAACCCCGGACTACGGTCGGCTGGAAGGGACTTATCAACGACCCGGACCTGAATGGCACCCATCAGATTTCGAAAGGGCTCGGTATTGCCCGCCGCCTTCTCTGCGCAATAACGGATCTCGGGGTCCCCGTTGCCACGGAACTGCTGGATACCTTCACGCCCCAATATCTCTCCGATATGATCAGTTGGGGTGCCATCGGCGCCCGGACTACCGAGTCCCAGCCGCACCGGGAAATGGCCAGCGGCCTTTCCTTCCCGGTAGGGTTCAAGAACAGTACCGACGGCAATCTGAAAATTGCCCTGGACGCCATGGGGGCGGCGCTTCATCCCCATAGTTTTCTCGGCATCAACAGAGACGGAAGGATTTCCATCGTCCAGACCGCGGGCAACCCCGACGTTCACATCGTCCTCCGGGGCGGTAACGGCAAACCCAATTACTTTCCCGAGGATATCCGGAAAACCGAGGAGATGCTGGAACGGGCCGGCATCAAAAAATCGATCATGGTTGATTGCAGTCACGCGAATTCATATAAAGACCACAACCGGCAGGAAGAGGTGCTGGAAAATGTGGCCGATCAGATCGCGTCGGGGAATACGTCGATTGCCGCCACGATGATCGAGAGCAATCTCAAAGCGGGGAACCAATCGATACCGGAAGATCTCTCGAAACTGGAATACGGGGTATCCGTTACGGATAAATGCGTCGACTGGGAAACGACCGAGCGAATGCTCCGGAACGCCCACGCGCGACTCAAAACCTGCGGCGGACGCAAGATTTCCGGTTAGCCCGGATTTCTTATCCTTAACGTTGCAAAAGATTCTTGGAGAAGGGGCCGGCGGGATCAAAAAAATA
>CAYYSS010000229.1:0-5019 GCA_964474325.1 uncultured Nitrospirota bacterium | reverse complement strand
GGTACCGGCCAGGTCCAGCGGGTCGTTCGACGGCGCCTCGTCGTGGAGAGTTTCGGTTCCGTGCTGAAAAGCGGCGATCGGCCGCGGCGAGGACAGGTCGTGGGGGATTGCCATGAGTCCGGAGGCGAGCGTGGGTCTGCCGAAGGGGTCCACCGTATTGTAGACGACTTTGTAGAGGGAAACCCCGTCGGGCGATGGGGGAAGCAGACCCGAGAGAAAATACGCGAGAAAAACCTGGTCTCCGGTCATGGACGAAAGCAGGGTCGCCGATTCGATGCGTCCCCTCCGGGAATCGACGGGGGCCGGCGCCGCCCGGTCGAGGAAAAACACGAGGTCTCCCTCGTATTCTCCGGGCAACAGGTCCACGGTGAAAAGTTCGCCGACGGCCTGCACGAGAGGAAGATGGAGGGTTCCCCCGTCTTCAAGCGTCGCGGAAAGCCCTGCGGGCGGTGTGACCGGACGAAGGCGGGCGCCCGTGAGCCTGAACGCAATACCCGGAACCGCGGGATCGTAGGCAAGGTCGGCTTCGTAGGTTGCGTCGCCCAGGGATACCCAGGGGATATGGAGGTCCAGGTTTGTCGATACGAGGGATGTTCCTTGGGCCCCTGACGCGGCGAAAAACGACAGCAGCAACACAAGCGCCACCGCGGTACGACGGTTTTTCCTGAGTCGGTACGGTATCATGGTTCTCCTTTCAGTCGGCATGACAACCCGCTCCGCTCAGAACAGCGGCGTGGAGTTTCCGGACTTGTCCTTCGTTGCGTTCGCCGCAGGGGCGGCCGGGAGGATCTTTACCGACGAAATTTCCTTTGCGGATACCCGGTTTCCTCTCGCACCCACTGATTTGACGGCAAGTTCCGAAAAGTCCACCTCTTCTTCCAGTACCTTGAGGCGGGGTTTCTTCTTGTATTTGACTTTGACGCGGAAAACGTCGCCCAGGGAGAAGGCCTGCAGGGTCCCCTTTTCCCCGAAGTAGCGGTATTCCCTGTTCTGGATGAATTTTTCCACCCGGAAACGTTTGACATAGGACTGTTTCGTCTCCTTGTCTTTGTAAATTACGTTGAAAACCACCTTCGGGTCGTGAATCTCCAGGTGCGGCAGGTTTTCTCCGACAAACATCTTCTTGTCGGGAACCGGGATGATTGAATAGGTACCGTCCCGTCGCACCACGTGGAGCTTGGCATAGGCCGAAAGGGATAACAGGCGGCCCTCGCGCACCTCCTCGCCGAGATATCCCGTCTTGGCGTCGTAACGGATCTTGACGACCTCCATGTCAACGTCCCGAACGTCGACGGTGTCAAAGCTGGTGACGGTCGTTCGGCGGGGGTACCGGTCGCCGTAGCGCTCGAGAAGATCTTCAAGGAACCGGATCGCCGTCCCCGTAATGTCTTTCAGATCCGTGCGGATCGCCTCAATCTTCTGCTTGGTGTCTTTTATGTCCTTGCGGCTCTTTTCGAGATCGAATTTCGAGATCCGCTTGATGGGGATCTCGAGCAGTGTCTCGATATCTTCGTCGGTGATGTTTCGTTTCAGTTCTTTTCTGAAGGGCTGGAGTCCTTTATAGACGGCACGTTTTACGGCCTCGAACGAGGTCTGTTCCTCGATGAGTTTATAGACCCGCTGTTCGATGAATATCTGGACCAGCGTGCGGCGGTGAAGGTTTTCCAGTTCCCGATCAAGCCTGATGCCGAGTTCGAGCTTGAGGTCGTCCCTGAGTTTGACGGCGTTGTGCTTGAGTACCTCCGGCACGGTCATCTGGCGGGGTTTGTTGTACTGAATGACGATAAGGTTGACCGAAATCGAGACCTCGCAATCCGTAAACGCGTAGAGGGCCGGGATCAGATCCCTGGCGCTTACGCCCCGGGCCGGTACGATCTCGATTTCGACCTTGTCGGAGGTATAATCGTTTATCTGGGCAACCTTGATCTTACCCTTGCGCGCGGCATCTTCCACGGACCGGATCAACGACTCGGTCGTGGTCGAAAAGGGTATTTCGGTGATCCGTACGGATTTACTCCCCGCAGGCGCCATCTTCGCCCTTACCCTGATCCGGCCGTTCCCCTCCTCGTATCCCGTAGGGTCGAGAAGGCCCCCCTGGGGGAAATCCGGCAGGACCTGGAAGGGCTCGTTGCGAAGGATGGCTATTTCCGCCTCGAGAAGTTCCCGGAAGTTGTGGGGAAGTATCTTTGTCGACATGCCGACCGCGATACCCTCGGCGCCGAGCAGCAGCAGGGTGGGGATCTTGCTCGGAAGTGTCACCGGTTCCTTTGATCGCGAATCGTAGGAGTCCGTCATCTCGGTGATATCGGGATTAAACAGGACTTCTTTCGCAAGCCGGGTGAGGCGGCATTCGATATAGCGGGGGGCCGAGGCGTCGTCGCCCGTGTAGATATTCCCGAAATTCCCCTGCCGCTCGATAAAGTAATCCCGGTTCGCCAGGGAAATCAGCGCCGAGCCGATGGATGCGTCCCCGTGGGGGTGGTAGCGCATGGCGTGCCCGACCACGTTGGCTACTTTGTTGAACTTCCCGTCGTCAACCTCGTAAAGGGTATGAAGAATCCGGCGCTGGACGGGCTTGAGACCGTCGGAGAGCTCGGGAATCGCCCGGTCCTTGATCACGTACGAGGCGTATTCGATGAAGTTTCTGCGAAAGAATTTATCGAGGGACATTGGTTATGGGCAATGGGCGATGGGCGATGGGTAATGGGCGAGGGGCAATGGGCGATGGGCGAGGGGGAAGAGTTCCCGGTTCGAGGTTAAAACATCGAACATAGAATGTGGAACACGGGCCGCCGACCGCTTGCCTGCGGCTCCGGCCGCCCTCTTTTCCCCGTCTTTCCTCGCGCCCATAGCCCGCCTTTAGACTAAATTCTCCATAATAAAGGCCTTGCGTTCCGGGGTGTTGCGCCCCATGTAGAACTCGAGGACCCGCGGAATATTCTTTATTTCCCTTATTTTAACTTCGGTTACACGCATATCCGGACCGATGAACTGGCCGAATTCGTGGGGTGAGATTTCGCCGAGACCTTTGAAACGGGTGACCTCCGGGGACCCGCCGAGCTGTTGCAGGGCCTCGTCCCGTTCCTTTTCCGTATAACAGTAGCGGGTTTCTTTCTTGTTCCGCACCCTGAAAAGCGGGGTTTCCAGTACCGCGACCCTCCCGCGTTGGACCAGGGGTTCGAAGAAGGTAAGGAAATATGTAATCAGAAGATTTCTGATGTGGAGTCCGTCCACGTCCGCATCCGTGGCAACGATGATACGACTGTACCGGAGACCATCGAGATTGTCTTCAATGCCGAGGGCCTTCATGATGTTATAGAGTTCCTCGTTTCGGTAGACCCGGGCGAGTTTCTCGCCGTGACAGTTAAGGGGCTTTCCCTTAAGGGAGAAAACGGCCTGGGTAAGCACGTCCCGCGAACTGATTATCGAACCGGCCGCCGATTGCCCTTCGACAATAAAAATCATTGAATCACGGCCCTTTATGTTCTTATCGTTCAAGTGATACTTGCAGTCTTTGAGCTTCGGGATATTGAGCGCCGTCTTGCGGGCCATTTCCTTGGCGTCCCGTTTCACTCCCTGGAGGTCCTTGCGGAGTCTTTCGTTGGCCGCGATTTTATTCAGTACGGCGTCGGCGACGGCTTTGTTGCGATGCAGGGCGTCGGCGACCTGCTTCTTTACCTCCCTGACAATCCAGCCCCGGATATCCGTATTGCCGAGTTTGTTCTTGGTCTGGGACTCGAACACCGGATCGTCGATACGAATGGAGATGGTGCCGACAACCCCTTCCCGGACGTCCTGGGCGTTGAGCGATTTGCCCGCGTATTCGTTTATGCCCTTTAAGATGCCTTCGCGAAACGCCGATAGATGGGTGCCTCCGTCCGACGTGAACTGGCCGTTTACGAAGGCATAATAGGTTTCGCCGTAGATTTCGGCGTGGGTGAGGGCGAATTCGAGCCTTTCTGTCGCGAAATGTATCAGCGGGTAGAGGCTTTCTTCGCCTGTTTCCTCCTCCAGCAGATCCCGAAGCCCGTGCTCCGATTTATAAACCGTGCCGTTATGGTGGATGGCGAGGCCCCGGTTCAGGTAGCTGTAGTGCCGGAAACGTTTGTCGAGAAAATCCTCGTCAAAGGCATAGGACGGAAAGATTTCGGGGTCGGGCCGGAACTCGATATAGGTCCCGTTTTTCTCCTCGGTGCGGCCTTTTTTCTCTTTCTTTTTAACGCCTTTGGCAAATTGCGCCTCGAAAAAGCTCCCGTCGCGGATCGACCGTACGAGGAAATGCTCCGAGAGGGCGTTTACCGCCTTCGCGCCCACTCCGTTAAGGCCCACGGAGAAGCGGAAGACGTCGGTATCGTACTTGGCGCCCGTATTGATTCGCGAGACACAGTCGATAACCTTTCCAAGCGGGATCCCCCGGCCGTAGTCCCGCACGGATACGGTCTTGTCGTTTACCGAAACGTCGATCTTTTTGCCGTACCCCATGACGTACTCGTCGACGGCGTTATCCATGACTTCCTTCAGCAGTACGTAGATGCCGTCGTCGTGGTTCGAGCCGTCGCCGAGCCGGCCTATGTACATGCCGTACCGGAGCCGTATGTGCTCGAGGGACGAGAGGGTTTTTACCTTGCTTTCGTCGTAGACGCCGGCCTGGCGCTTGGTCTTTTTCGTTGTCTTCTTTGCGGGCATTGCGGCTTCTTATAACGTTGCTTTCAGAACTGATAATATATCAGATCCCGAGATAACAGTCGCTTTATATATAGTAATAATTTTTAATAAACAATATGTTAGTAATGTTATTTAAAGTTAAACTTGATATATTTTGCGCGGGGTTGTCATGAGGTGCCGCACGGCGTACCCGATCCGCATCCGTGGGTAGTGGCTAGTTGCTGGTGGGTAGTGGCTAGTTGTTAGTTGCTAGTGGCTGCTTCCTGATTTTCCTCTTTTCCCTTCTCCCTTCCGACTTTTCGTACATTCCGCACTTTCGCGAAGAGATTTCTCCGAATTAATTTCAGCGTAGAA
>CAYYSS010000228.1:0-5049 GCA_964474325.1 uncultured Nitrospirota bacterium | reverse complement strand
ACGGTCGGCGAACTGGAACATATGGGCCTTCGGATCCCCGTGCGCCATACGGCAAACAGCGCGGGTATTCTCTATCACCCGGCCTCCCGACTGGACGCGGTCCGGCCGGGGCTTATGCTCTACGGCTACGATCCCCGGCCGACAACCGAGGACCGGGGCCTCAAACCCGTCATGCGCTGGCTCAGCCGAATCGTTTACCTCAAAAGAGTCCCGGCCGGCACCCCCCTGGGATACGGGTGCACCTACGTCACCCGGCGCACGAGCCTGGTCGCCACTGCCGCGGCAGGCTACGGTGACGGATATCCCCGGGGCCTCTCGAACCGAGGCTGGGTGGGTGTGCGCGGGCAAAAGGCCCCGGTGGTGGGTCGTGTCTCCATGGATCTCATCCTTCTCGACGTAACCGACATCAACGGGATCGCCGAAGGCGACGACGTGGTCCTCATGGGACCGGATCCGGCGGCGCCGGATGCCTGGGACATGGCCGAGGCCCAGGAAACCATCCCGTATGAGATTCTGACCGGGATCGGCGCCCGGATTCCCCGGGTACCGGCGACGACATGAACGATACCCCAACCCCTGCCGTTCTCCGGCCTATAGCCTGGCTGGGAGGCCTCCTCAGGGGGCCGATAGAGGAACTGGGCAGGATCTGCCTGCTCTTTTTCCGAACCCTCCAGGGGCTCTGCTATCCGCCCTGGGGTATTCATAATATCCTCAATCAGATGGCCGAGGTGGGGGTCCGCTCCCTGCCGGTGGTGTTCATAACGGCCCTGTTTACGGGCGGGGTACTGGCGCTCCAGAGCTACACGGGATTTCGACGATTCAACGCCGAGGCCCTGGTAGGAACCGTCGTGGGTCTTTCCATGACCCGGGAACTCGGACCGGTACTCACCGGGCTCATCGTCGCCGGCCGGGCCGGGGCGGCCATGGCCGCCGAGCTTGGTACGATGCGGGTTACCGAACAGATCGATGCCTTGGAGACCCTGGCCACCAACCCGGTGAAATACCTCATCGTACCCCGTTTCCTTGCAGGTCTTTTCATGCTCCCGGCCCTGGCCGCCGTGGCGGACATTGTGGGTATCTACGGGGGCTATGCGGTCAGCACCCATGTACTCGGCGCAAACCCCACGACCTACATGACACGGACCTGGGACTACCTGGACGCCATGGATATCTTTCATGGGCTCCTGAAGGCCGCGTTTTTCGGAGCGGCTATCGCTCTTCTGAGCTGTTATCGGGGTTTTTATTCCCGGGGCGGCGCCGAAGGGGTCGGCAAGGCGACCACCGGGGCGGTGGTGCTGTCGTCCATGACGATCCTGATTTCGGATTACTTTCTCTCGGCATGGATGTTTCAATGACGGACCCGGCCCGCGCCATGATCGAGCTTGACGGCCTTAAGAAATCCTTCGGGGACCAGCACGTCCTGCGGGGGGTCGATCTGGAGGTCAGGCGGGGCGAGAGCATGGTAGTGATCGGCGGTAGTGGAACGGGCAAGAGTGTTCTGATCAAACATATCATCGGACTTCTCCAGCCCGACGCGGGGCGGGTCGTGGTGGACGGCCGGGATATCACCACCCTCAGGAGCCGGGAGATCAATACTCTCCGACGCCGTTTTGGTATGCTGTTTCAAGGCGCGGCCCTCTTTGACTCCCTGACGGTCTGGGAAAACGTGGGGTTTGCGTTTCTCGAGCACACGCATCTTCATGACGAGGAGATCCGTGCTATCGCCTCGGAGAAACTGCGGACCGTGGGGCTCAGGGGAGTCGAGGATATGATGCCCGCCGAACTCTCGGGCGGTATGCGCAAACGGGTGGGGCTTGCCCGGGCCATTGCCATGGACCCGGAGATTGTGCTGTACGACGAACCCACGACGGGACTGGACCCGATCATGGCCGACGTGATCAACGACCTTATACTGGAACTGAAAGAACGCCTTCAGGTGACATCGGTGACGATTACCCACGACATGACCAGTGCCTACAAGATCGCCGACAGAATCGCCATGCTCTACGACGGCAGTATCATTCAAGTCGGCACGGTGGACGAAATCCGCACGACCGACAATCCCGTGGTCCGCCAGTTCATCAGCGGATCGGCCGAAGGGCCGATAAGAACGGAGCTCAAATAGCCGTGCGATCCATGAATCCGGAACTCAAGGTCGGTTTTTTCGCCATCGGCGTCCTCCTGGTCCTGTCCTACATGACCTTCAAGGTGGGAAGCCTCCGGCTCACGGGGGACGAGGGCTATGCCCTGACGGTCCTCCTGGACGATTCGGCGGGGATCGATCTCAACACGAAGGTGAAGGTGGCGGGCGTGGATGCGGGCCGGGTGGATTCCATCGCACTTGTCGGCGGCCGGGCCCAGATAACCCTTGCCATGGATCCCGGCGTGCGGCTTCATGACGACGCGGAGATCGCCCTTCGATCCCTGGGCTTTCTCGGCGACAAATACCTGGCCATCTCGTCGGGATCGGCGGACCGACCCCTGCTCCAGAAGGGGGGGGTGATCCGGAACGTACGTCACACCGTGGCCTTCGACCAGCTGGCGACCCGCCTTAATACCGCCGCCGACAGCCTGAGTTCCCTCGCCGGATCTCTGGAGAAGACCTTCGGCGACAGAGAGATGCAGAGCGTTCTCCGGGAGACCCTGGAAAACGTCCGCGCCCTCTCGAGTGAACTGCGGGCCGCGCTGGACCGGCAGGACACGAAACTCCACGGAGTCCTCGACGAGATACAAAACCTCACCGTCGCCCTCCGGAACGTGGTCGATGAGACCCGGGGCCCGATCGGCCGGACGGCGGAAAACCTGGCGGCCGCCACCGATCTTCTGCGAACACGCGGTCCGGCCCTGATCGACACGCTGAACGAGACCGCCGACTCGATCCGCACCGTCGCCCGGGACGCCCGGGAACCCTTCATCTCCGGCGTGGAGGAACTCCGCGCGGCCGCCGGGACCATGCGGGAGACCGCCGATTCCCTGAAAAACGTCACGGCCCGGGTCGAACGGGGTGAAGGCACCCTCGGGAAACTCATCACCGACGAACGGCTCTACGAGGACACCGCCGAGGCCGTCAGAGGCGTAAAGGACACCCTGAACCGACTCAACCGGTTCCGTACCTTCGTGGAGTTGAAAGGCGAATACCTCGAGCAGAGCGACGACGGCAAGGGGTACTTCACCATTACCCTGAAGCCCCGGGAGGATAAATACTACCTCCTCGGGGTGGTCTCGGACCCGGAGGGACGGTCCCGCACGAAACAGACCGTTACCACCTCCGACGGGATCGTCTCGACGGTTTCCGAAGAGACCGTGGAGAGCGAGATCGAGTTCACCTTCCAGTTTGCCCGGCGGTTCGCCGATCTGGCCCTGCGGATCGGGGTCACCGAAAGTACCCTGGGACTGGGAGCGGATTATTTTTTCTTCGACGACCGGCTGAAACTGAGCGCCGACGTGTGGGATTTCGGCACGGACGAACCCGGGGCGGACGAGGCCCATCTGAAGATCGGCCTGGATTACACACCCCTTCAATACATGTTCGTCTGGGGCGGCTACGACAACGTCATGAATACGGACCGGCGGGGGTATTTCCTCGGCGGGGGGATCCGCTTCGAAGACGAGGACCTGAAATACCTTTTCGGTACCGCGGGGGGGCTTTTCCGGTAAACCGCGAACGGACATGAGAAAACGCATCGGCGAAATACTGGTGAACGAACTTGGGCTCATCTCGGAACGCGAGATGAACGAAGCCCTCCAAGTCCAGAAACGCGAGGGCGGCGGCAGACGACTCGGCGAGATTCTTATCGAACGGGGCCTCGGCCGGGAAGATTTTCTCCGTGCCCTCGGACTGCAGTTCGGTCTCCCTACCGTAAGCGGCGAGTCTTTCCCCAAGGAACCCGACGTACGAACCGAAGTCTCCTACGACTACTTGAAGGAACACACGATTTTCCCACTGAGGGTCGCCGGCAACACCCTGTCGATCGTAACGGCGGATCCCGGCAATACCGCGGCCCTCGCAAAACTCTCCGCCGCGCTCGGCATGAAGCTTGATGTCCACGTGGGACTTAAGGAAGACATCCTGATGAACCTGGACGCGTTTTACGGTTCCCGGGATGCGGTCATGCAGCGAATTCTCGGGGACGTGGTGGAAGAAGAACCCACGCCCGGGGACGGGGCGGAAAACGGCGAGGTGAGCCATCTCAAAGACCTGGCCGAGGACCGGGGCATCATCCAGCTGGTGAGCGTGCTCATCGAAAACGCGATCAACGACCGGGCCAGCGATATTCATATCGAGCCTTACGAAACGGAGGTTCGGGCCCGGTACCGGGTCGACGGGGTCCTTCACGACGCGCAGATCCTTCCGAAACACACCCAGTCGGCGGTAACCTCGCGCATTAAACTCATGGCACGAATGAACATCGCCGAACGCCGCCTGCCCCAGGACGGCCGTATCCGCGCCCGCTTCGCCTCCCGGGACGTGGATATCCGGGTCTCGACCCTGCCCACGGTCTACGGCGAAAGTATCGTCATGCGTATCCTCGATACGGAATCGGCGTTTTATTCACTTGAAGAAATCGGGTTTTCCGGGGAATTGCTCAGCCAATACCGGGATCTCGTGGACCGGCCCCACGGGATGCTCCTCATCACGGGTCCCACAGGGTCGGGAAAAACCACGACCCTGTATGCGACCCTGGACAAGATCAACTCTCCGGACAAGAAGATCATCACCGTGGAAGAGCCCGTGGAATACCTGCTCCGGGGAATCAACCAGATGGCTGTGCGCTCAAAAATCGGGCTCTCTTTTGCCTCGGGGCTTCGGCATATCGTCCGGCAGGACCCGGATATCATCATGGTGGGCGAGATCCGCGACCGGGAGACGGCCGAAATAGCCATCCATGCCGCCCTGACGGGACACCTCCTCTTCAGCACCCTTCACACCAACGACGCCCCGGGGGCGATAACGCGGCTCATGGACATGGGTGTTGAAAACTATCTCGTCTCCTCCACCCTTATCGGTGTTATGGCCCAGCGTCTCGTTCGAAGGATCTGTCCGGAATG
>CAYYSS010000227.1:0-5060 GCA_964474325.1 uncultured Nitrospirota bacterium | reverse complement strand
TCCTCATCGAATAACGGACAATCCGCACGCCCCCGACACCGCCGCCGGGCGCATACCGCCTAATCGGCACGTGCGGACCGAAGGTTGAGCGCCCCGAACGAAAAGGGAGCGCCGGAGGAACGTTCTTAACGGGTTAATCGCCGTCCCCCCCGCGGTTGACGCACACAGTCGGTTGTGGTAGCGTTTCATTCGTCGCCTTGATAAGCGACTGTTCGGTACGCTATAGTTTCTCTATCCGTAACTTCCGCGCGGTCTGCAAAGATGTTCATGCGGTTGAAGAGCGCCCGTTTGGGTGCGGCTCCAAGGCCGCCGGACCCGGATTTTATGCAACTGTAAGATCGAATCGGCCCTGCAATGGTCACGGAACCCGATTCGGGAAGTTCCAGCCGTTTTGCCGCGACAGCTCTTAGGATGTGGCTCCAACGCCACGTGGGGGAAAACGGGGGTATGCCATGGTTGAGAAAAAGATCGCACTGGTGAGCGGAGCCAATAAGGGGCTCGGGCTTGAAACGAGCCGTCAACTGGCCCGGCAGGGCATCTTCGTACTCATGGGCTCCCGGGACCGCGAGCGGGGACGGTCCGCGGCGGAGGCACTCCGCGGCGAAGGTCTCGACATAGACACGGTCCCACTTGACGTGACAAACCCCGAAGACATCGAGGCATGCGCCGCGGTGGTGTCGGACCGCTGGGGCAGGCTTGATATCCTGGTGAATAATGCGGGAACCGTGCATGCCGAGGAAGCTCTCTTCGGCAACGACACCGAGACCGTCTCGGCACGCGCCCTGCGTGAGACCTTCGACGTAAATTTCTTCGGCCTGGTTCTCCTTACCCAGAAACTCCTGCCGCTTCTCAAAAACAGCCCCGCGGGAAGGATCGTTAACGTCGCGAGTATCCTCGGCTCCCTTGGAATTCACAGTACGAGCCCGGACTTCGACGGGACAAAGCCCTTCGCCTACGACGTTTCGAAGACCGCGGTCAATGCCTTCACCGTCCACCTGGCCGCGGCACTCAAGGGAACCGCAGTAAAGGTGAATTCCGCCCATCCGGGCTGGGTTCGTACCGACCTGGGTGGTCCCGAAGCCCCCCTCGGTGTGGAGGAGGGCGCAAAAACCGCCGTGAAGCTGGCGACCCTGCCGGCCGACGGCCCGACGGGAGGTTTTTTTCACAACGATGATCGGCTTCCCTGGTAACGCACCATGAAGACCGTCCGGGAATACGTGCGCCCGTTGGCGGGTATGGCGTTGCTGTTGTCGGCGCTTATTGCATTTCCCCCGGAATCGGCCGCCTCCGACGTTACCGTCACGGACCTCACGTATCTTGACCTGGAGAAAGGAGTTACCTACCGTACCGGCCTTGCAAAGGGTTACGTCGCCGACAAGGACTGCACAACGGCAAAGTGCCACGACGACCTGGCCCGGACGTTCGCCGATACCGATAAGGCGCAGACCTTTCTTCCGGTAAGCGAAGCCCGATTTATCGAAGACTTCGAAAACAGCCGTTATTACCACGCCCCGTCGAAACGGTATTATGAAATGGTACTGAGAAACCGCCGGCTCTTTTTCAGCAGGTACCAGACCGACGACCGGGGCGAGCCGATCAACGTCTTCGAGCAGGAGGTACACTGGATACAGGGAGCGGGAACCTTCTTGCGAAGCTATCTCTTCCGCACCCCGGGCGGTGAGATATTCCAACTCCCCATCGCCTGGTACGAAAAGACCCGGAGCTGGGGAATGCCCCCGGGCTACGACCTGCCGGATCATCCCGGTCTCGGGCGCAGGGTTCGGCGGGAGTGCCAGTTCTGCCATAACGCCCTTTCCTCACAGCCCGAGGGAAGCGACCGCTACGGAAAACCGCACATCTTTCCAGGGGAACTCCCCCACGGCATCGGATGCCAGCGGTGCCACGGCCCCGGCGAGGCCCATACCCGGCTCGGAATTCGGGCGACGAATCCCGCCCTCGGGATAACGGGAGACCGGCTTCGGGCATCGATCGTCAATCCGAAGAATCTCCCGCCGGAGCGCCACAACGATATCTGTTACCAATGCCATGCCAGGACGAGTGCCCTCGTCCCGGCCCTTGTCCGTTTCGGCCGGGGCGATTTTTCCTACCGTCCCGGGGAACCCCTCTCGGATTATCTCGTCAACGTCCATGTACAGACGGACCAGGCCCCGCGGCCGGGTCAGATCGGGGCGATTTCCCAACCCGCCAGGCTCGAAAACAGTCCGTGCTTCCGCCGGGCCGAACGCAGAATAACATGCACCGAATGCCACGATTCCCACAGAAAACTCTCACCGGAGGAAAAGACCGCGCGGTATAGAACGGTATGCCTCGCCTGCCACGGGATCGACCAGTGCGGGGGGCTTCATTCTGCGGAGGAACCGTCCCGCCCGGTCACGGAAACCGCGGACTGCGTATCGTGCCACATGCCCAAACGGCTCTCGAATGTTTCGACCATGATCGTTACGGATCACCTCATTCAGAAGAACCCGGACCTCACGGCACCGACGGGGCTGCCGGACCGCGCCCTGCCGGTGATTACCGGCGCAGACGTACGTAGTATTGCCGATCCGGCCCTCCGCGACCTCTACCGGACGGCGGCGGCGGTCCGGGCGGGAGCGGGCGGCGAGGCCCTGGACAGGTTGGCTGCACGTATCGAAGAGATAAAACCCGAGTCCGTGGACCCCTATCTGATACTGGCCCAGGGCCAGATCATGAACCGCCGTTGGAAAGACGCGGAACGGACCATCGGGACCATCTTCCTTAACGACCCGCAGAACCCTCTGGCAATGGAGTGGCTCGGGATTGCACGGATCGGCCAGGGCAGACGCGAAGCCGGCCTCGATCTCCTGCGGCGGGCGGCGGAACAGAACCCCTTACGCGCGGAGGTGTGGTTTAATCTGGGTCGAATCCTCGTCGGCATGAACCGCCCGGAAGAAGCCGTCGGCCCCCTTGACAAGGCCCTCCATATACGACCCACCCTGTCCAAGGCCTACTTCTATCTCGGCATGGCCTACCGTGCCCGGGAAAAAACGGATCAGGCCGTGGAACATTTCCGTCGAGCCCTGGAAATCGACCCCGCCTATACAAGAGCCTACCTGGCTCTGGGCCGCACCCTCGTCGATCAGGGCAATACGCGGGAAGCCCTGCGCTTTCTCCGGCACGGGGCGAAAGTCGCCCGGAACCCGGCCGTGGTTGCACAGGCCCTCGAGGTCATAGAGGCACCCGGCCGTACGCCTCCCGTTACTCCGTAAGGGCCCTGATATACTCCCGGTTCAACCGGGCAATGAAGCGGAGGCTGATACCCTTCGGGCAGACGGCCTCGCATTCGAAATGGTTACTGCAGTTGCCGAACCCCTGCTCGCGCATACCCGCGGTCATCGCCCTGACCCGCTGGGCGGCTTCCGGACGGCCCTGGGGGAGCTCCGCGAGGTGCGAAACCTTGGCCCCGACGAAGAGCATCGCACTGCCGTTCGGGCAGGCGGCCACGCAGGCGCCGCACCCGATACATTCGGCCGCATCCATGGCGTAATCAGCGGCTTCTTTCGGGATCAATATGGTGTTGGCGTCGGGAACACTCCCCGTACTCACCGACGTAAACCCCCCTTCCCGGATCAGGGCGTCGAAAGCCGAACGGTCGACGATAAGATCCTTTATCACCGGAAACGCCCGAGCCCGCCAGGGCTCGATTACGATCTCGTCGCCGTCGCTGAAATGCCGCATATGGAGCTGGCAGACCGTGGTATTTTTCTGCGGTCCATGGGGAATGCCGTTTATGACCTGGGAACAGGCGCCGCAGATCCCTTCCCTGCAGTCGTGGTCGAAGGCGATGGGTTCGCGGCCTTCGCGCACAAGGCCCTCGTTTACCACGTCGAGCATTTCGAGAAAGGACATTTCCGGACGTACGTTCCGCGCCTCGTAGCGCTCAAGCGCACCCTTTACGTCGGGCCCCTTCTGCCGCCAGACGAGCAGGGTCAAATCCATTATTTATAACTCCTCACGGCAAGTTTTACGTTTTCGAACACCAGGGGTTCTTTATGGAGTTCCGGGGCGCCGCCGTCGGGTTTATACCCCCACGCCGCGACATAGGCGAAGTTGTCGTCGTCCCGAACCGCCTCTCCATCCTCGGTCTGATGTTCCACCCGGAAGTGTCCGCCGCACGATTCCTCGCGATGCAATGCGTCCCGGGCAAGCAATTCGCCGAACTCAAGGAAGTCGGCAACCCTGCCGGCCTTTTCCAGTTCCTGGTTAAGATCCCCACCCTCACCGGGAACGGTCACGTTCTGCCAGAATTCCTCCCGCAGGGCTGGGATCTTTTCCAACGCCCGCTCAAGGCTCTCTCTGCTCCGGGCCATACCCACGTCGTCCCACATGATGCGACCCAGTTCCCGGTGAAACTCGTTGGCGGTCTTTTTTCCGTTGATCGAAAGGAGTTTCGCCGTAGCCCGCTTGACTTCTTCCGCCGACCGGTGGAACTCCGGATGATCGGTTTTCACCTTCCCGGGAGTCGTCCGCGCCAGGTAGTCGGCGATGGTCGTCGGAATAACAAAATACCCGTCGGCAAGCCCCTGCATAAGCGCACTGGCTCCGAGGCGGTTGGCGCCGTGATCCGAAAAATTCGCTTCGCCGAGGACGAAGAGCCCGGGCACATTGCTCTGGAGGTTGTAGTCCACCCAGAGGCCGCCCATGGAGTAATGAGGCGCCGGATAGATACGCATGGGCTCCTTATAGGCATCGACCCCGGTGATCTTTTCGTACATGGCAAAGAGGTTCCCGTACCGCTCCCTGATCGTCCGCTCGCCGAGCCGGCCGATTGCCTCTGAAAAATCCAGATAGACTCCCTGCCCCCCCGGCCCCACGCCCCGGCCGTCGTCGCAGGCCTCTTTGGCCGCCCGGGAGGCGATATCGCGGGGGGCGAGGTTGCCGAAACTCGGGTACTTGCGCTCCAGATAGTAGTCCCGTTCGTCTTCCGGGATCTCGGTGGGACTCCGGGTATCGCCCTTCAGTTTCGGGACCCAGATCCGGCCGTCGTTTCTCAGAGATTCGGACATTAGCGTGAGCTT
>CAYYSS010000226.1:0-5094 GCA_964474325.1 uncultured Nitrospirota bacterium | reverse complement strand
CCCTGGGGAATACTTATGAAAAAGACCTGGGGAACACTTTTGAAAAGTCACAGCCCCGGCATAAACCAACCAAAAATCACAGGAACGAAACGTCCGGATCATGCGAGCGCTGGATATGCCCGCATCGGCCTTCGACAATATCCACCGACTTTCCTCAAACCTTAAGGAGGCCGCAGGCGGTCCAACAACGAACTCGTTACTCGGTCCAGGAGACCTGGGGCACGGCTTACTGCGAAACGACTCCTCTTTCAGAATCCTGCAGAGCTTTCACCGGACGGACGGCTCGTTCATTGTCAGTGGTGTCCCGATGCAGTTCTGAAGAACGGCTCGCTGGTTCCTGTATGCATCGCGGATAAAGTGAAGCAAATGGGGTCAGACCAATCCGACCGATTGAAATAATTGAATAAAGTTGCGAATTAGCACCGATTGTCACGCCTTAATCAGAAGTTCCCCCGTTTTGAAAGCAGATTTATCCAATAATTTCAGTGGGATGAATCGAGAATAAAATTCTCGTTCCTGTCGACACCGAGATCCGGCTGATCAATTCCATCACCCGCCGTTGCTTTTTGTTCGGCGTGGTATCGAGCATGAATGTATGCGACGAGTTGTTGTCGCCATGTTGCCGACAAAGGTCCCGCGTGATCGTTCCCAACGAACGGCCCACAAAAACAAGCAGGGGCCACGGCTTTTTGCCGTAACCCCTTGATTTATTTGGCGTCCCCAACCGGATTCGAACCGGTGTTACCGCCTTGAAAGGGCGATGTCCTAGGCCTGACTAGACGATGGGGACGGTTATGTCCTGCTGTCTAACGTCGGCATGGCCCCAAATACAAGGCCTGTGCCGGAAAACAGCCTGATGTACAGGTGGTGAGCCGCAAAGGATTCGAACCTTTGACCCTCGCCTTAAAAGGGCGGTGCTCTACCAACTGAGCTAGCGGCCCGTTACCGAATCGCTATTCTAGCGACTCACCAATAATGTTGTCAACGGTTTTTTTCGCTTTTTCCCTCCCCTCGTACGCCCGCCGGCCCGCCGAAATCCCGGGATTCCTCCGCCGGGCCCAACGGGAATCGCCGGACGTGATACTATTAGACGCCGGTGCATGGACAATCCCCTATGAAAGCCTCCGAACGTATCGCATCCCGTATCGTCGCGCGGCTCGACGGCGACCGTATCGAGGAAGAGTTCGACCGTTACCGGGAACTCGTCCGTCGAGGTATCGGCGGTTTCATCCTGTTCGGGGGCGACGTGGAATCCCTGCGTTCGGGGCTCACGGAACTTCGGCGGGAAGCCGGGCGGAAACTCCTTATTGCCTCGGATCTCGAACAGGGCCTTGGACAGCAGGTCAGCGGCGGAACGGTTTTTCCGAGCGCGGAAGCGTTGGGTACGGCCGCTCTTTTGCCGGACGGCGCCTTGGATCCCGTACTCGTCGGCGACGTTGCACGAACGGTGGCCCGGGAGGCGCTGTCGGTCGGCATCAACATCGTACTCGCGCCGGTGGCGGACGTCGCTACGAATCCCCGGAACCCCGTTATCGGCTACCGGGCCTTCGGTCCGGATCCGGAACGGGTCGGGGCGTGCGTCGAGGAATACATCCGCGGCATCCAGACCGCCGGGCCCGGGGAAGGAACTACCCCCTTTGCCTGCGCGAAACACTTTCCCGGTCACGGCGACACCGACCTCGATTCCCACCTTTCGCTCCCGGAGGTCGATTTCGACCGGAACCGGCTCGACAGGGTGGAACTCGCCCCGTTCAGGCGGGCAATCGCTGCCGGGGTACGGACCGTTATGATGGCCCACCTTCTCGTAAAAGCCCTCGACGGGGAACGTCCGGCGTCCCTTTCCCGGCGCGTCGTAGGGGACCTGTTGCGGAAGGAACTTGGTTTCGACGGACTCGTCATGACCGATGCCCTGAACATGGGGGGTATCACAAGCGTTGTCGACGAAACCGAAGCCGCGGTCCGGGCCCTTGAAGCAGGTTGCGATATACTCCTCCATCCCTCCGATCCCGCCGGGCTTATCGAAAGCCTCGAACGGGAATGGGAACGGGTGGCGCCTTTTCTCGACGAGGGGCGATTCCAACGGGCACTCGATACCCTGCCGGACCCGCTCGACAATAAGGATACCCTCTCCCTTCCCCTCCCGTCGGCCGAGGGACGGAGTCTTGCCCAAACGGTCGCACGTCGGGCGCTCCAGCTCGTCCGGGGCGAGCCCGAACTCGAGGGCGACGAACTGGTGCTTCTTCTCGATGACGACGGCGAGGAGGATACGGGCGACCCGTTTATCAACGAGATATGCCGCTGGTACGGTTGTCTTGATCTTCGGAAGCTTGGGCCGGGGCGGTTTCACGAACCGGACGATATGGCCGAAAAACCGGTGGTGCTTCTCATCTTCTCCCGAATCCGGGGCTGGAAGGGGCGGGGTGGCCTGAGCCCCGAACTCGATACCTTTATCGAGACCATTGTCGATAAAGGGAACGTTATTCTGGCCGTTGTCTTCGGCCCGCCGGTTATCGGACAACGGCTGGGCCGTGTGCCCGCGCTTGTGTACGCCTTCGGGACGGATGAAGCGGTTCAGCGGGCGGGCGCGGAACTCCTGTCCGGCGAGATCCCCGGCCGGGCGTCGGCTAACGGATAGACGCCCCTTCGGGTACGTCGGCCTCGGGCTGAAGCAGAACCGGGTTGCCGTCGGGCCCCGTGGCCGCAAGGAGCATCCCCTGGGATTCCACTCCCATCAGTTTCGCCGGTTTGAGATTGGCGACGACGATGATCTTCTTCCCGACCAGCGCGTCCGGCTCGTAGGCCTTGCCGATTCCGGCCACGAGTTGCCGCGTCTCTTCCCCCAGGGAAATCTGGAGCCTGAGGAGCTTGTTCGATTTGGGTACCCGCTCGGCCTCAAGCACCCGGGCGACCTTGAGGGTTACGCGGGCGAAATCTTCAATACCGATAACACCCTCTGTCGGTTTATTCCCGTTGTCCGTTTCCGTCATTGCCTGGCGCCCTTTCTTTTCCGTTGTTTTTCCCCCGGCCCTTTTCTCCGCAACCCGGCGGGGAAAGAGCGGCGCTCCCTTTTCAACCTGCGTCCCGGGGCGCAACACCCCCCATGCTTCCTCTCCTGAGCGGTCGCTCCCCGGTTCGCAATCGACAAACCCGAGCCGCCGCCTGATTTCCGCGGCCGCCTTGGGGATAAAAGGCTCGAGGTGAAACGCGACAACCCGGACGGCCTCGGCGGCCGTATAGAGTACGGTGTCCAGACGCACTTTCTTGTCCGGGTCCTTCACCAGAACCCACGGGGCCTCGGTCTCGATATACCGGTTTGCCGCGGAAACCAGTTCCCATATCCCGTCGAGGGTGCGGTTAAAGGTAAGAACGGAAAGGGTCTCCGCCACCTTCCCGGGCAGGTTCTCGGCAATACCCCTGAGGGCCGCGTCGGCCGCGGTTTCTTCACCGGGCGCGGGTACCGTGCCGTCCCGGTATTTTCCGATCAGGGTAAGCACCCGGCTCGCAAGGTTCCCGAAGTCGTTTGCCAGGTCCGCGTTATATCTGCCCTGCATGGCGTGTTCCGAAAAATCCCCATCGAGCCCGAACGGAACCTCCCGCAGGAGGAAGTACCGGAAGGCATCGGCGCCGTAGTCTTCCGCAACGGCAAAGGGATCGACTACGTTGCCCAGGGATTTGGACATCTTCTTTCCTTCGACCGTCCACCATCCGTGGGCAAAAATATTTTCCGGAAGCGCAAGCCCCATGGCCATGAGCATCGTCGGCCAATAGACCGCGTGGGTCGTCAGGATGTCCTTGCCGATAATATGATGCGTCGCCGGCCACCAGCTCCCTTCCTCGAGCGCCGGGGCCAGGTAATCGGTCCCCGAGTAATAGTTCAGGAGCGCGTCGAACCAGACGTAGGTGACGTAGTTGCGGTCAAACGGGAGGGGTACGCCCCAGGCAAGGCGTTCTTTCGGCCGGGAGATGCAGAGATCCCCTAAAGGCTGGCTCTTGAGAAACCCCAGGACTTCGTTTCTCCGGGTTTCAGGGAGTATGAACCGGGGATGTTCCTCAATGTGCCGGATCAGGCGGTCGTGATATTTCGACATGAGGAAGAAATAGTTTTCCTCGTCGATCTCTTCCACCGGCCGGCCGCAGTCCGGACATGTGCCGTCAACGAGGTCTTTCTCGGTCCAGAACCGTTCGTCCGGCGTACAGTACCATCCCCGGTACGTCCGCCGTTCGATCTCCCCGCGCTCCCAGAGTTCCTGCAGGCGGTCCTGCACCGTTCGGATATGGGTCTCGTCGGTGGTACGTATAAACGCGTCGTTGCTGACCTCGAGGACATCCCAGAGCCGCCGGAAATTATCCACGAGGGCATCGGCCTGCTCTTTCGGTGATCGCCCCCGTTCCCGGGCGGCCTTTTCCACCTTCTGGCCGTGCTCGTCGGTCCCCGTGAGAAAGAAGACCCGCCTGCCCCGCAGGCGATGATAGCGGGCCAGCACGTCGGCGGCCACGGTCGTGTAGGCGTGGCCTATATGGGGTATGTCGTTTACGTAGTAAATCGGTGTCGTTACATAAAATGTTTTACTCATTCTTCCGGTCACCTTGGTCTGATTTGTTCTGTTGCCGGCCGTTACGCGTCCCGCCTTTGGGAGCATCCGAACCCTGAGAACCTTTCTTCCGCCGTCTCCTGCGACCCCGGCGCCGACGTTTCGTCTTTTTTGCGCCCTCGTCGTCCCCTGCGGTCCTGCTTTCGGATGTTCGGGGAGTGTCAGGCGTCGGTTTCGTGTCGCTCGATTCGGATTTGCGGCCCCGCCGCCCTCGTCTTTTCCGCCCTGCCGGGCGCTCTTTGCTCCGCGTGTCGTTTTCCGACTTCTGCGTGCCTTCCGCCGCGGGCTTCTGTTCCCTCCTGTCCTCCTTCGGGGGTTTCTCCACGATTTTCGCCCGGCGCTTTTCAGGTTCCGTAATTTCCTTTTTCTTTCTTCGCTCCCGCTTCGCTTTAGGATCGTACTCGTAGACCAGACAGCACATCAGCCGGCCGCAGAGACCCGAAATCTTGGCGGGGTTAAGCGAAAGATCCTGTTGTTTGGCCATCTTGATGGAGATGGGCAC
>CAYYSS010000225.1:0-5108 GCA_964474325.1 uncultured Nitrospirota bacterium | reverse complement strand
ATACCATCATGACAACCTTCGGAGACATGATGCGGGTTCCGGGAAGTGAGGGGTCGTTTCAAACGGCCCGGGGAGAAGGCGCGGATATCCGCGTTGTTTATTCGCCGGAAGACGCACTCAAGCTGGCCCGGGACGTTCCCGGCCGCCGGGTGATCTTTTTTGCAACCGGGTTTGAAACCACTACGCCGTCCATCGCCGCGACGGTTCAGAGGGCTTCGGAAGAAGGTGTTGATAATTTCCTGATTTATCCCGTCCTCAAGCTGGTTCCGCCGGCGCTCGATGCACTGCTTACAGCCGATGAGGGAAGGATCGACGGATTCATCCTCCCGGGCCACGTGAGCGCGGTACTCGGGGTTGAACCCTATCGTTTCGTGGCGGAGCGCTATGGCCGGCCGGGCGTTATCACCGGGTTCGAAGCACGGGATCTCCTTGAAGGGGTCCTGAGCACACTGGCCCTTGTGAAGCGTAAAGAAGCGAGGATCGAGATTCAATACACGTCGATTGTACGACCCGAGGGAAATCCCGTGGCGCGTGAAATAATCGACCGTGTATTTGCGCCGACGGAGGCCCGTTGGCGGGGAATCGGTGTATTGCCGCGGAGCGGACTCGGCCTGCGGGATGCGTATGCCGGTTTCGATGCCGAGAGGGTTCTCGATATCCATGTCGACCCTGCGCCGGAACCCAAAGCCTGTGCCTGCGGCGAGATACTCCGCGGGCTGAAACTGCCGAGTGATTGCCGGATATTCGGGAAGCTCTGCACGCCGGAACACCCCGTCGGGGCCTGTATGGTTTCAACCGAGGGTTCCTGTGCCGCATTCTATCGCTACGGGGGCCGTTGATGAGGGCCCGCGACTACGTTCCTCCCCCTTTCCCGATCGTGGGTGAACGGGTAAATAGATGTATTTTCTGATATAATTCGGCCTGATGGCAGATGAACTCCGGATTACGCCCCTCGGCGGGGTGGAAGAGATCGGTCTTAACATGACCGTGATCGAATGCGGAGACGATATGCTCGTCATAGACGCCGGGCTCATGTTCCCGGAAGAGGATATGCTCGGTGTCGACTATGTGATTCCGGATACCTCGTATCTTCTGGAAAACCGGGATCGGGTTCGCGCCATCTTGCTCACCCACGGGCATGAAGACCATACGGGTGCACTTCCGTACCTGCTTCAGGAACTACGGCCCCCGGTCTACGGAACCCCGCTGACCCTGGGACTCGTGCGGGGGAAACTCAAAGAACACGGCCTGGAAGACCAGGTGCAACTCGTTTCAGTCAAGCCCCGGGATCGGATAAGAATCGGGGTATTCGAGATCGAATTTATCAGGGTGACCCATAGCATCGTCGACGGCGTCGCCCTCGGTATTCGCACGCCCGTGGGGCTTGTCGTACATACCGGTGACTTCAAACTGGATCCGACCCCCGTTGACGGCCAACTCATGGATTTCAATCGTTTTACGCAATACGGCGAAGAAGGTACGCTCGTCCTTTTGTCGGACAGCACGAACGCGGAGAAAGGCGGCTTTACCTTTTCCGAAAAAGAAGTTCGCCGGGGGCTTGAGAGGATTTTCTCGGAGGCCGACGGCCGAGTGATCGTCGCGACGTTCGCTTCGAATATTCATCGTATCCAGCAGGTTGTGGACGTGGCCGTCAAGCACGGGCGGAAAATATTCCTCAACGGCCGGAGCATGATCGGCAACGCCCAGATAGCTCTGGATCTGGGATATCTCAGTATGCCGGAGGATACCTGGCTTCATCTTAACCGGCTGCCCCACATGGATGACCGGGATGTGGTCATCCTCACCACCGGTTCCCAGGGCGAGCCCATGTCCGCTCTTTCCCGCATCGCGGTCGACGAGCACAAACAGATAAAGATTAAAGACGGTGATACGGTCATTCTTTCCGCAAAGATCATCCCCGGCAATGAGCGACCCATCGGGCGGGTCATTAACCACCTTTTTCGGCGGGGCGCCATGGTGCATTACGAGAAAGTGTCGGATATCCATGTCTCGGGGCACGCCTCGAAAGAAGAGCTGAAGCTCATGCTGAATATGGTGCGGCCCCGCTATTTCATCCCCGTCCACGGAGAATATCGCCAACTTGCCCACCACGCGCTACTCGCCGATAAATCGGGCATTCCCCGGGAACGGATATTTATTCTTGAAGACGGCGAGACCGTAACGTTTAATGCGGACGGCGAGGGCTTCCGGAGCGGCCAGGTGAGTGCGGGCAGGGTGTTCATCGACGGCAAGGGTGTGGGGGATGTGGGCGATGTGGTTTTGCGGGACCGGCGCAGGCTTGCCCACGAAGGACTCGTTATCGTACTTGTCCAGCTCGAACGGGAAAGCGGGCGGGTTCTCGCCCGCCCGGAGATCATTTCCCGGGGGTTTGTTTATGAAGACGTCTCCCAGGAACTCCTGGAAGAAGCCCGCACCACGCTGGAACTCGCCCTCATGGAACTGGATGCCGATGTCTTGAGCGACGAGTCCATGGTCCAGTCGCGGGTCCGCAGTTCGTTAAAAAAGTTTTTTTATAAGAAAATAGAGCGGCGACCCATGATCCTGCCGTTGGTCATGGAGCTGTAGTTTTGCTGGCCGCTATTGTGCTCGGGTTCGTCCAGGGGCTTACCGAATTTCTTCCGGTAAGCAGCTCCGGACATCTGATTATCCTCCCATGGTTTTTCCGTTGGTCCGGAACCGTGGATTCCCTGCCTTTTGACGTTGCTCTGCACGGAGGCACCTTGACCGCCGTAATCTTCTACTTCGCCGGGGATGTGTTCAGGCTGTTGCGCGACGACAGACGGACCGTTCTCATGATCATTCTGGCGACGGTGCCCGCGGGAGTTGCAGGTCTTGTGCTTGAAGATCTGGTGTCCGGGTCGTTTCGGAGTCCTTTTCTGGTAGCGGCCATGTTGGCGATATTCGGACTGGTTATGTGGCTTTCCGAGCGGGGTGTGCATTGGAAAACTCTTCCCGAACTCGGTATGCGTGATGCCGCCATAATCGGTCTCGCCCAAGCCCTGGCCATCGTTCCCGGTGTCTCCCGGTCGGGAGTCACGATCGCGGCGGCGCTCTTCAGCGGATACCGCCGTGAGGAAGCCGCCCGGTTTTCGTTTCTTCTTTCGATCCCGGTAATCGGCGGGGCGACGGTTCTGGAAGCCCGGCATTTGCGGGGCATGCCGTCGGGCGACCTTCTGCTGGTGGCGACGGGCTTTATCACGGCCGCCCTGGCCGGCTACGGAGCGATCGGATTCCTCATGGGATTTCTGAAAAAACATTCTTTGGACGCTTTTGTTTATTACCGCTGGCTCGTGGCGCTGGCGGTAACGGTGGGTACATGGTATCTCGCCTGAGACAGGAGATCGTGGGGGGGGCGTCCACCCTTATCGCCGTGTTCCTGGCCGCGTCCCTTGTCAGCTACGCGCCCTGGGACGCCTCGCCCCTGACCCATAACGGGAACCTCCCGCCCGGAAACCTCACCGGTATCGCGGGCTCCTATATCTCCGATGTGCTCCTGCAGTGGATCGGCGGCGGGGCTCATGCTCTCTGGATGTTGGTTTTCGGGTATGGGGTCCGCCGACTCCTCCGCCGTCCGCGGCGGTATCCGTGGCTCAGCCGTCCCGCCGGGCTGATTCTCGTTGTAACAATATCCGGCTTCTTGTCGTGGCTCTCCTCCCGGGGCGCCCTTGTTCCTACGGTACATACCTCGGGCGGCGTGATCGGTACGGAAATCGTCGGGTTTCTTGATTATTACGTCTCCTCCTTCGGGGGTTTTCTCGTACTCTCGTTTTTTCTCCTGTCTTCCGCCATGCTTGTGGGGCATATCTCGGTGGTCGATACCCTCCGTGCTTGGGGGGGATGGGCATGGAGCCGATTCGTTTATCTGGTCAGGCGCCGACGAGATGGAGCCGGGGGAGAGGGTCCCGCAGACATTCGGCAACGCCGGTCACGGTCCCCCGCACCGCCGGAGGATCCGTTGACGGAAGGCCCTGACGAAAAAAAGACCCCGGGAAAGGCTCTTCGCGGCGGGGGTGCTACGCGTTCTCGCGGGATGGAGATAGAAAAGAAAAAGAGGGCCGCCCGTTCGGTAAAGGATGCCGGACGGCTCCCGGGTGGAAAGGCGTTTGTTCCGCCGCGACCCGTTCCCGGGAAGTATATGCTCCCGCCGCTTGAATTTCTCCGCGAACCCGACCCGCTACCGTTTATTCCGGGCAAGGAGGACGTGGAGCACAATAAACAGGTCCTCCAGGCGAAACTCGCCGACTTCGGCGTACGGGGGGAGGTTAAGTCGGTTCTCCCCGGGCCGGTGATCACCATGTTCGAGTTTCAGCCCGCTCCGGGCATCAAGATAAACAAAATCATTTCGCTGTCCGACGATATAGCTCTTGCCATGCGCGCGGATTCGGTGCGGGTGACAACGGTGCCCGGCAAGGCGGTTATCGGTATTGAAGTTCCGAACCAGGTCAGGGAAACGGTTGTCCTCAGGGAGATCCTGCAGGCCCCGGCCTATCGGGACCATCGTTCTCTTCTGGTTCTGTGTCTCGGCAAGGATATACGGGGGAAACCCCTTGCGGCGGATCTGGCTAAAATGCCCCATCTTCTGATCGCGGGCGCCACGGGAGCGGGAAAGAGCGTGGCCGTCAACGGAATGATCCTCAGTCTTCTGTACCGGGCCCGGCCCGACCAGGTGAAATTCGTTATGATTGATCCGAAGATGCTCGAACTCTCCATCTACGAGGACATCCCCCACCTGATGAGCCCCGTGATCACCGTCCCTAAGGAGGCTGCGGGTGCGTTGCGCAAGCTCGTGGTGGAAATGGAACGCCGCTACCGGGTGCTGGCGGAGCAGGGTGTGAGGAGTATCGAAGGGTATAACAGTAAGCTCCCGAGCGGGGAGGACCCCCTTCCCTATATTGTTGTGGTGATCGATGAGTTGGCTGATCTCATGCTGACCACGGGCCGCGAAGTGGAGGACGCCATCGCCCGGCTTGCTCAGATGGCCCGTGCGGCCGGAATACACCTTATTCTCGCCACGCAAAGGCCTTCCGTGGACGTTATTACGGGTGTAATTAAAGCTAATTTTCCGGCGCGTATTTCTTTTCAGGTCT
>CAYYSS010000224.1:0-5124 GCA_964474325.1 uncultured Nitrospirota bacterium | reverse complement strand
GACACAACCCCCGGCACCGCCTTCCCCAGTCACTGGTGGACACTCCTGCGCCGCACACCGTCCCCGTGGTTCACCTCGTACCTCTCCGACCATAACGCGGCCCGGTCCACAAAGTCGACGATACACATCCCCTCGGCCAAGGCCATCAGATCCCCCAGACGGCGGGCGGCGGTAGCACCCTCGCCGTCCTGCTCCAGGATCCAATCGGCGTATCCGGATGTCTCAAGCACGCTCCTCAACAGTGGTACGACGTCGTCGGCGGGCGTGAGTTTCCTCGCAAGTTTCTTGAACACTTTCACCAACTGCCCGGCCTTCTTGAGGGATTTGGAGGTCTTTGACAACTCCGCAACGGTTTCGAAAAGACTTATATCCCGTTTTTTCGCCTCCCGCCGCAGTCGCGCGATGGTTCCATCGCCCACGCCACGGTGGGGTCGATTCAGTATACGTTCAAAACTCAGATCATCGCCCGGGTTGAGCAGGAGTCGGAGATACGCCACCGCGTCCTTCACCACCGGGTGCGAGAAGAACCCCGGACCCACGGCGGTCCGGATGGGAATCCCCTCGGAACGCAGAACGTCGCTTATAACCTTCCCCTGTTGGGGAACCCGGTACAGAACGGCCATGTCGCCGTATGCGTACTTGTCTTTCAGATAAAGGTCTTTCAGGAGATAGGCGATGTGGTGGGCTTCTTCGGTCTCGTTCCCCGTGCAGGAATAAACGGGAAGCTGGTCGCCGGACCGGAAGGCCTTGAGCGTTTTTCCCGCCCCGCCGGCACCCTTCTCGATAACCGTCCGGGCCGCACAGAGAAGCGGGTCCGTACATCGGTAATTCGTGGAGAATTGGACCACCGCCGCGTTCGGAAAATCCGCCTTGAATGTCGAGATGATTTCCGGTTTTCCCATCCGGGAACGTACGATGTCCTGATCGTCGTCGCCCGCGGCATACAGCCCCTTGCCCGAACCGGCCACGACCTTGAGAAACGCATACTGGGCCGGCGTAAGATCCTGAAGATCATCGACGAGAATATGGTCGAATGACCCCGTGACGGCGTCTTTGAGATCGTCGTCGTTTTCCAGCAACTCGACAACCCGGTTGACCAGATCGTCCAGATCCAGGGCCGCGTTTTTCCTCAATTCGTCCTGGTACCGGGCGTAGACCCGCGCCAATTTCTCATCAAACCCGTAACCGTCCTGATCCGCAACGAGCCTTTCGGGCGTTATACGGCGGGCCTTCAGGGACGCTATTTTCGCGGAGATTCCCTTAAAAAGAGCTTCATGCATCTTGAATTCTTTCAGGATGCCCCGCACCAGGGTCTCCCGGTCGCAATCGTCCCAGACGGTGAACCGCACGCCGGGTTCTATCTGTTCCCGCAGGAGCCGGCAGGCGGCTTCACGGAAAGAAACGACCCATTCCCTGGAAAGAGGTCCGGTAAGCTGTTCCACTGCCCCCCGCATCCTTCGGGCCGCCGAGGCGCCCGGACAAAGAAGGAGTATGGTGGGCCGCTTACTCCCTTTGTAGAGCTGAGCGTAGCGATGGGCGAGAACCGTCGTCTTGCCCGAACCGGCGCCGGAAAGCAGGAGTACCGGTCCTTTTTTCCGATTAAGCGCCTTCTTCTGTTCTGATCCGAGTTCTTGCATGTCAGGTACGGTAGCCACAATCCCCTCCTCCACCTCGAAGCGGCGCCGTCTACCCGCATTCGCCCGGGCCGGACGTGCAACATCCCAGCGCTGTTTTCTGTTTTTTTTCACGTAGCGCCGCCGAAATGTGTTTTCAGGGCAGCCTCCCCACCCACCCACCATTTTAGAATCTCGTCCGGAAGCACCCATTCCTTAGGACGACCCGGTCACCGGTTGCGCCGGACCGCTGCTTCCCCCCTCGGGTCCCGATCTTCCCGCCGCTCAACGCGGCACCGGGCCCTTGGATACGTCGTCCCCCCAGGGGATGAGTGCATTTATATTAACAAGAACCCGCCAAACTCTGCCATGGCCCTCCCCGTCGGCCCCGGCCGGCCGCCTCGAACTACCCGTTCTTTCTTTTACGCTTCCGTTTCCGGGCCCACCCCCGAATGATCGTCTCCCTGGTTCGTGTCAGGGCGAGAGCCCCGGCGGGAACATCCTCGGTGAGGGTGGTCCCGGCGCCCACGTACGCCCCTTTACCGACGCGGACCGGGGCTACAAGCTGGGTGTCGCTTCCTATAAAGGCGCCCCCGTCGATCCGGGTCGTATGTTTCTCCTGTCCGTCGTAGTTACACGTAATCGTCCCGGCGCCGATATTGACCCCGGGTCCTACCACGGCGTCTCCCAGGTAGGAAAGATGAGACGCCTTCGTCCCCCGGGCGAGCCGAGTCTTCTTTAATTCCACGAAATTGCCGACCCGCACGTCCGCCCCTACACTGGAGCCGGGACGCACATGGGCCATGGGCCCCACCTGGGCACCTTTGCCGACAACGCTGTCCTCGATGATCGAGGCGTCGAGAACGACGGCGTCGTCGGCAATGCGGGCGTTAACGAGTCGGCACCCGGGGTAGAGTCTTACCCGGGCCCCGATCCGGCACGGGCCTTCCACTACGACGTGGGGGTAGACGACGCTGTCAATGCCGATCGTAGCGTCCGGATGGATCCACGCGGTTTCCGGGTCGAGAAACGTCACCCCACGGTCCATATGCTTCTCGACGATCCGTCCGCGAAGGGTTCTCGCCGCCGAGGCCAGTTCCGCCCGGGTGTTGACCCCCTGGAGGAGTTCTTTCCCCAGATCGACGCCGCCCACGGTAAACCCCCGGGTCACCAGGTACTCGACCAGAGCCGTCAGGTATATCTCGCCCGTTGTCCCCGAGGCCTTGATCTTCGTTATCTTCCTCGCGGCATCGATATCGATCACGTATACGCCCCCGTTGACCTCCCTGATTGAACGGACGGATCCTGAGGCGTCTTTGTGTTCGGCTATACCCATAACCCGCCCCAGATGATCCCGCACGATCCGTCCGTAGGCACCGGGTTCCGACGTGGTAAATGTGGCGACCGACATGCAATCGCTCCGTTTTCCGTGGGCCTCGAGGACGTGCCTGAGCCCCTCCTTCGTCACCAGGGGCATATCACCGTTCAACACGAGAAGTCTGCCTTCGAACCCACCCAACGACCGCAATGCCGTCGCCAGGGCGTCCCCCGTGCCCCGCAGACGGCGCTGAAACACCGTACGGACACGTGCCGGCTCGACGACCCGCTGTACGGCGTCACCGCCATGGCCCACGACTACCACGATCTCGGCCGGTTTCAGGGCCCTGGCCGCCCGCAGGGGGTACTCGATCATCGGGAGCCCGAGGATCGGATGCAGTACCTTCGGAAGGTCCGACTTCATACGGGTACCTTTACCGGCGGCGAGAATTACGACCGCGAGTTTCCTCATGACTGTTCCACTGCCTCCTTTACAACCGCAGGCGCGGCGATGCCGCCCGACAGAATTATCTTGATGCCCTCTTGGATCGGGATATCCGTAATGATAATTTCGTTTTCGTCGAACAGCACCACTTCGCCCAGGTAGAGATTATTCGTCGGCACGTAAACCGTCTTCAGTGCGCGCTCCCAGCCGTCCCGGCGTGACTGAAGGGAGCATTCCTTCGTCAGGAAACCGAAACACCAGGCGCCCTTGCGCGGATATTGCACGATGACGAACTTCTTAAACGACGTACGGTTTTCCGGGGAAAACGCATCGACCAGTTGTTTGAACGCGGAATAGACCCCTTTGAAAACCGGGATCCGTCCGAGCGCCGCCTCCAGAGCGCCCAGGATCCGTTTGCCGAAGACGTTGGTGGATATCACACCCAGGATAAAAATAATCAACAGGGATGCGAGAAACCCCACCCCGGGGACGTAGGGGATTTCCAGATAGGTCTCCATCAGGTACCGCAACAGGGGCTCGAGTTGCCGGTCGACGAACTGGAGAAAGGCCTTCAGGATGAGGAACGTAAAGAGAATCGGTACCGAGACAATCAGCCCGGCAACGAATTTCCTTCGAAAGGTAGACCGTATGGTTCCCATGGGACGGCTCTTACTCCGGCGGGCTCATGAAAGATGCCCCCGCCACCAGGACTCGTTGTCCACGTACCACCCTACGGTGCGGACCAGTCCTTCGTCGAACCCTACACCGGCCCGCCAGTCGAGGGTCTCCGCCGCCTTGGAGGCGTCCAGGCGGTACCGAAAATCGTGCCCCGGTCTGTCCGCTACGAATTCGATGAGGGACGAAGGTTTTCCGAGGATATCCAGGATCCCCCGGACCACGTCGATGTTCCTTCGTTCTTCACCGCTGCCGATGTTATAGGCTTCGCCGGAAACACCCTCGACGGCGGCCCGGTACACGGCCTCCACGCAATCGTCGACATAGAGCCATTCCCTCACGTTGAGGCCCTGGGCGTACACCGGCACCGGAAGATCGTCCAGCGCCCGGGAGATCACCACGGGGATCAGTTTCTCCGGATACTGCCACGGGCCGTAGTTATTGCTCGGCCGGAGGATAACTGCATCCATGCCGTAGGTGTGCACATAGGCCTGCACCATCATATCGGCGGCGGCCTTGGACGCGGAGTACGGGCTGTTCGGCCGAAAAGGCGTTTCTTCCGTAAACGCCCCCTCTTCCCCCAACTCGCCGTAGACCTCGTCGGTGGAAATATGGACGAAACGCCCCCCGCCCGAGGCCCGGACGGCATCAAGCAGTACCTGGGTCCCCTGGACGTTCGACCGGACGAACGGCCCCGCACTGTTGATACTTCGATCCACGTGGCTCTCGGCGGCGAAATGAACGATCAGGTCAAAGGAGTCGTTTGAAAAAACCCTCGCCACCGCCTGTTCGTCCGCCACGTCCGCCTGGACGAACGTAAAGCGTTCCCGGTCGTCGGGGTCCCATCGAGTGGTATCACCGGCGTACGTCAGGGCATCCAGGACCACCACGTCCCAGGTCTCTTCCTTCAGGACACGGTCCAGAAAAGCGCACCCGATAAAACCGGCGGCGCCCGTTATGAGCATTCGTTTCCCCGTGGTCATTCCCTGGTGTCCCCCATCAGTCGGCGTTACCTGAAACTACTTCCAGATACCGGGCCGTCGCGGAACGCCAGTCGGGCAGGTTCCGTCCGAT
>CAYYSS010000223.1:0-5152 GCA_964474325.1 uncultured Nitrospirota bacterium | reverse complement strand
GTATCGATACATTGACGTTACGCGATATTTTCATCCGAATGGTCGACAACCCGGTCTATAAAGCTGCCTCGACCGCACTGAAACATGCCTCCTGTCCGGTGCCGTCTGGCATACTAAAAGCAGCGGAGGTTGAACTCGAACTCGCGGTCCCGCGGGATGTGATCTTTTCGTTCGGCGCGACCGGTAAGTCGCCCTCGGCGGAGGTTCGTTGAGGGTAGAAGCGGGAGGTATTGAGACGGTGGCAACAATCATGGAAGGCAGGACGCTTGCAAACGAAATAAAAAAACGGGTCCGCAAGGATGTAGAAAAGCTTAATAATTACGGTGTGGACGTAGGGCTGGGGCTCATGCGGGTGGGTGATGATCGGGCGTCGGGCTCGTATTATCGGGCGACCCTGCGGGCCTGCGAAGAATTCGGGGTTACGGCGCACCGCTACGAACTCCCGGATACGGTGTCGGTAAACGAGATTCTGAACACCGTGCGGGAGATTAATAAAGACGAACGGGTCAGTGGGCTCCTGGTGCTCTTTCCGCTTCCGCGGAAGATAAACGGCAGAAGGGTGGTCAATGAGATCGTTCCCGAAAAAGATGTGGATGGCCTGGGCGCTATTTCGGTGGGGCGGCTCGCGGCGGACGAATCCACCTTTCAGCTTTTTTCGGAAGGCGGATACGAGCGGCTCCAGGAGCAGGCCTTCTTTCCGTCGGTATCGAGTTTTCTCCCCTGTACCCCCTTCGGGGTTATCCGCCTCATCGAACACTACGGCATTGACATCCGGGGTAAGCACGCCGTGGTAATCGGCAAAAGTCTTGCGGTGGGTAAACCCCTCTCGATGATGCTTCTGGCGAAAGAAGCGACGGTCTCGGTATGCCATAAAGAGACAAAAGACCTGGGCGCCATGACACGCCAGGCCGATATCGTGTGCTCGGCCACCGGGGTGCGCGGACTGATCAAAGGCGATATGGTCAAGAAAGGCGCGGTCGTGGTCGATATCGGTATTAACGTCCTCGAGGACGGATCGATCGTGGGCGACGTAGAATACGAGACGGTGCAGGAGGTGGCGGGGTGGATAACTCCGGTTCCCGGGGGCGTGGGGCCGGTTACGATTTCCATGCTGCTGGAAAACACCGTACGATCGGCCCAGCGAAACGAGATACTGAAGACACCGCTCAGCATGGTCTAAACGGCGGAAACCCGCAGGCGGGCGGTACCGTGGTGGAGGTGCGGGCATTTGTGGAGTTTTATGGGACTTGTGATAACGCTTGCGGGTTACGGTGCATACACCGTCTTCTGCTGGCGGATCGTAGCCAGAATGCTGACGTGGGCCAAAGCCCCGGTCGGCCATGAAGTAGCGCGCCGAACCACGTGTCCGTCCGTCGTAATGTCCGTGCTCGACGTATTGTTTCTGCGGAAACTTTTCGCGGTAAACAAACTGCTCTGGGTCGGTGAGTGGCTTTTTCACGTTTCCTTCGTCGTTGTTATCGTCAGGCACCTCAGGTATTTTCTCTTGCCCGTGCCCGGATGGATCTCGGTCCTCCAGGGCGCGGGTGTATGGGCCGGGTACGTCTTGACCGGCTCACTCGCATATATCTTCGTTGTTCGCTATGTAGTGCAGAGGACGGTATACAAGTCCCGGGAAAATCTTCCGGTAACCCTTCTTTTTACCGGTATAGGGATCCTTGGGCTCCTCATGCGATGGGTCGCGCCGCCGGACCTGATTCAGGTAAAGTCCTTTGTGATGGGCGGCCTGGGGTTTTCGCCGGGAACGCTTCCGGAAAACATCGCATTGCTGTTGCATATCCTTCTGGTTATCGCTGTTCTGCCATTTCTGCCAACGCATATCATGACGGCGCCGCTCACGGTCTACGATGCCGAGCGGCGCGCCGCCGGGCTTGAAACGGTTCTGCACGATGGCTGAATCCTTCAGAGGATATCTGAGCCGGCGCGAGTTGATGGAACTCGATGCCTGTGCCCAGTGCGGGGAGTGTCTGGCACGCTGTCCCGTCCAGGAGGTAACCGGCGACACAAGCATATCGCCGCCGGAAAAGCTCCGCATGTACCGGGAATTTATCAGGAAGACGGACAGCCTCGGCGCACGGCTCTTCGGGTCGGGGGACGTCAGCCGGCAACTCCTTGATCATTTCGTAAAGGCCGTTTACGAGTGCACCACCTGCGGGGCCTGTGGTCAGGTCTGCACCGTCGGGATCCATACCCAGCGGCTCTGGCCGATTCTCCGACGGGAAATGGTCCGGCGGGGCCTTGGGCCGATAGGGGCCCAGGCCGATTTACCCGAAGTGGTGGAGAAAACGGGAAACATCTACAATAAACCTGCGGACGAACGTTTCTCGCCCTGGTTTCCCGACGGTGTCGTGGTAGAGGACCGGGCGGAGTATGCCTACTACGCCGGGTGTACCGGCGCTTACGATGCCATGCCCATGGTTCGAGGAGACACGCTGGTTCTGGGGGCGTCGGGTGTATCCTTTACCATGCTTCCGCCGGAGGAAGAGGTCTGTTGCGGGTTCCCGCTCTTTATCACGGGCCAGCACGACATGCTCGAAGGCCTGGTCAAGCGCCTCGTCGCCGCCTATGCCGAACGGGGTGTCGAGACCCTGTTTTGTTCGTGTCCCTGTTGCGTAAATATCATGTCGCGGGAATGGCCCCTGTTCTACGGGGGGGATCTTCCGTTCAGGATTCGTCACATTACCCAGTTTGCGGCGTGGGCTATCGGGGAAGGCCGGATCACGATCAACAAGGAATTGAACGAGAAGCTCATCTATCACGACCCCTGTTACCTCAGCCGCGGGGTGGGTGTGATTGAAGAGCCCCGGCAGGTGCTCAAGTCGATCCCCGGAGTGGAGCTTCTGGAATTCGACCGCCGGGGTATGGAGTCGCGTTGTTGCGGCGCGGGTGGAGCGGCCCGCAAGGTTTTCCACGAAAACGCCATTGCCATGGGTCGGCTCACCATCGACGAGGCGGTGGACAAGGGGGCGGACCGGTTGATCCTGGCCTGTCCGGCCTGCTACGGCAAGGTCAACGAGGCGATGGAGGGCTACGAACGTCAAGTGTGCATAACCGATATCATGGAGCTTCTGGCGGACGTGTTATGAACGAATTTCAGATTCGATGCAGAAAATGCAATAAAGTCCTGAAAGAAGTTTACTGCGCTTTCTGCGAACATTGTACGGACGCCCTGCTTGTCACCGAGTACGCCGATACCCGTTTCAAGGCGGGGCAGGGGGACAGTATCTGGCGTTTCAACTGGCTCCCCGTACGGGAAGAGCCCGCGGCGATCAAGGGACCTTTGGTCTACCGCTCGGAGGCACTGGCGGGGCATTTCGGTCTCGAAAATCTCTGGATAGCGTTTAACGGCTATTGGCCTGAACGGGGCGCTCAGGTCGCGTCGTGTACATTCAAGGAATTCGAGGCGGCGGCAGTTCTTGAAAACGCCCGTGAAAACGGGATGAACGGTCTCGTGGTGGCGTCGGCGGGAAACACCGCCCGAGCCTTTGCGTACCTGGCGTCCAAGCGGCACTTTCCTACGGCAATCGTTGTTCCGGGGATGTGTCTCGACGAGATGTGGTATCTCGAGGGGTCAAATCTGGTCCCCACGTTCATCGTTCAGGACGGGGATTATTCGGACGCCATCGACGTGGCGAAACGGATCGCCGCGCTTTGCGGAATTCCCTTTGAAGGGGGTGTTAAGAACGTAGCCAAACGGGACGGCCTCGGTGTTGTTCTGCTTGAAGCCGTGGATACCATGGGCCGCCTGCCCGATCACTATATTCAGGCGGTGGGAAGCGGCGCGGGCGCGATCGCTGTCTGGGAGATGGCGGACCGGTTCATCCGCGACGGCCGGTTCGGCAAACGTCCGCCCCGGCTCCATCTGGTCCAGAATCTTCCCTTTGCCCCCATGTACAAGGCCTGGATGCGGGCCTCCCGGCAGCTTGACCCCCGGGACCTGAGACCGGAACTTATATGGCCCATTGCGACACGGGTCCTGTCGACCCGTTACCCTGCCTACGGGGTACAAGGGGGTGTTTACGACGCGCTTTCCGCCACCAACGGCGCAATGTACGGGGTTGAAAACGACGAGATCTATCGGGCAATGGAACTTTTCGAAAAGCTGGAAGGAATCGATATCGTTCCCGCGGCCGGTGCGGCCGTTGCGGCCCTGGTTCTGGCCGTCGGCAAAAACGCCATCCGTCCGGACGAACACGTCCTGCTCAACATAACCGGGGGCGGCGAGGCGAGGATAAAGAGTGAAGACCGGGTCCGTGAGGTCGGAGGAACGTTTATTTCAAAGACAATCAAGGACAGTGAAATAGAGAGGACGGTATGCATAATCCCGAGGAAATAGCTCTTGATCAAATGAAACGGGGTGGGGTCGACACCCTGCTCACGCTTCCCTGCGACCGGGTCAAGGCGTTGATCGCTCTTTCGGACGACGTTTTTTTCCGTCTCCCCCTGACCCGGGAGGAAGAAGGGGTGGGGATCGCCGCGGGGGCGGCCATGGCTGGGCGGCGTCCCGCCATGATACTCCAGAGTTCGGGGGTGGGCAATCTGCTCAACGCCCTCCTTTCGCTTACCCAGTTTTATGAATTGCCGCTCCCGCTTTTTATCAGCCAGCGGGGGGTTTTTAAAGAAGGGATCGCCGCACAGGTACCCATGGGGAAGTGTCTGCCCGCGCTGTTCGACGCCGTCGGGATCGGCTGGACCGAACTGTCCTCACTGGAGGACCTGAGCGGGGTGGGCACGACCCTTCGGAGGGTATACGAAAAAAGCGAAATCCACGCGTTTCTACTCAGCCCCGCCTTGTGGGAAAGTTCGGAAGCCTCGCTTCCGCCCAGACGGGACGTTCCCTGCCGGTGCAAAGCGATTGAGATTGAAGGGAGCCGTACGAACCCCGAGATCCGGTTCACCCGTTTTGAAATACTCAAGGGCATTACAGATGTTCTCAGGAACCGGGCGGTCGTGTGCAATCTCGGCATCCCGGCAAAGGAACTCTACGAGATCCTGCCGCAGGATTCGAATTTCTACATGCTCGGCAGTATGGGTATGGCGACACCCCTCGGCCTGGGAGTCGCCCGGTCCACGGACAAGAGGTTGGTGGCGATCGGCGCCCACGGCAGGCTCCCCCTGAATCCCCCCCACCCCC
>CAYYSS010000222.1:0-5196 GCA_964474325.1 uncultured Nitrospirota bacterium | reverse complement strand
AGTTTTGAAAAACTACCCCCTTAAACTGGGGAATGGTTTTGAAAAATCACAATTTACAGGGAAGTTATCGTCCGGTACAAACACCCGGCCTTGAGATCAATGTGGCGGGTATTTTCGTAAAAACGGATGGTCCGACCACGGAAGCACACTGAGGTCGGGAGAGTAACTGCAAGAATAACTGCAAGAAAAGGAAGTATTTCTCCCTGGTGATCTCCGTGGCTGAAAAATACTTTAATAAATACATTAAGAATTAGCGTGCAAGTATTTGTAATAACGCGGAAATAAGATATATTGCCGTATGTCGGGCGACTGGGAAACAGCCTCAAAGGGCACCGAAGATGACATGTCTAATTTAACATAATATATCTTATCGGACGTTAGATTTCAACAAAAACGGTGGATAACCTGTGGCAAACCCTGTGGATGAACTCCCGCGAATGGAAACTGTTTTATGGTTTATTGCGAATTGCCTAATTATTGAGCAGCGCAATTATGCTGTTTTATCAATAACTTACACCGTACTTACACGCTATTTTGGATGGTCTGGGCTGGTTTTCCGGTGTCTCTGGACGTGATCTTAACGGCAACGAGACTTCTCGGCAAGGCTGTACTGCCGTCGATTCTGAGGTGAATGTAGTTGTCGGTAATCCCAATACGGCTCCCGTCGGGCTCCACAGACTGAATAATTGCATGCCGAACCCGGCCTACCTGCCCGTCTTTATAATTTCTAAAATTACTTGAAGAAAGAGACCTTAACGTATTGACTCTACTGTTTATTATTCTCTTCTCGACATGATTTTCCATCGTTTGTGCGGGGGTTCCCGGCCTGGGAGAAAACGAAAACGCATGGAGGTAGTCTATCCCTGCCTTTTCGATAACCGATAACGTCGCCTGGAAATCCTGGTCCGACTCCCCTGGAAATCCGGCGATTACGTCCGCGCCGATACATATGTCGTTTACCGCCCGCCGGATGCGCGCAACGGCGTTTATATAAGTAGCCGGATCGTAATTTCTTTTCATTCGCTCGAGGATGGTTCGTGATCCGCTCTGGAGCGGAAGGTGAAGGTGCCTGCATATCCGGTCCTCCCGGACAAGGAGATCGAGCAGGTTTTCACCGACTTCGGTAATCTCGAGGGAGCTTATCCGAAACCGCGTCCGGCGGGTTTCTTTCAAGAGGCGTTTCAGCAGTCCGACCAGGTCCGGGGATCCTTCCAGCTCCCTGCCGTAAAATCCGATATGTATACCCGTCAGCACGATTTCCCGGAAACCCTGCGCTTCCGCGTCCCGCGCCGCCTTGCATAACACGTCCGGGGGAACGCTCCTGCTCGGCCCCCGGACGTGGGGGACGATGCAATAGGAGCAGAAGTTATCACAGCCATCCTGAACTTTGAGAAATGACCGGGCCCTCTCCTCAAGGATTCCACCCCGCACTCTACCGTCCGCGACTGTTCCCGTAACGCGTTGAATTAACGTGTCTTTTTCTTTGTTCGGGACAACAGCGACGACCCCCGGCAAACGACGTATCTCGTCCGCGGAACGGGTTGAATAACAGCCGGTTACGTAGATTTCCGCAGACGGGTTCCGCCTGTAGGCCTGTCTTATAAGGCGTCGGGATTCCGCGTCCGCCTTCCCGGTGACCGAACAGGTGTTGACCACGTAGACGTCGGCCTCTGATTGAAACGGTACAATACGCAGGGCCCCGTCGGCACTTGCCTTCCGAAAAACGGCTGTTTCGTATTGATTCACTTTGCAGCCGAGGGTTGCGAACGCGATCGTTTTGGAAGACATCGTATTTTTCGCGGTCCTGGTTTCTTTATCTGAAACTTCCCGAGTCGGGTCTACTCGACGAAGGGTCGATCCGACTTTGCAATGTGCAGAGAAGCTTTCGTCCGGGTACGGGCGCCCGGCCTCTGGTTGCGGCTCCAATGCTGCCTTGGGAAGAGAACACAAGCAGTCGCTGAAAGGAGCCTTTACGTAATGAGAGAGCCCTTCAAGGAATGGAGCAGAGCCCGTTCAATGCGCACCGGTGCTGTGACGCCCAACAGTTTCTCCGGCCCTTCCACGTGAACGATTTTATTCGTGACGGTTCGGCCGGCGAGACGTTCGCCGTCCCGGAATCCGTCGAACAGCACAGCCTCGGTTTTTCCCACATACGCCCTGTTTTTCTCGCCGGTTATCGAATCCTGCAGTTTCAGAAGCCTGCTCAGGCGGTCCTGCTTCACGTGGCCCGGTACATCGTCGTGGAGTTCTGCGGCTTTCGTTTTCGGCCGGGGAGAGTATTTGAAAGCGAACGCGCCGTCGAACCGGACCTCTTCCATGGCGTCCAGGGTTGCCTGAAAGTCCTCCTCCGTCTCACCGGGGAATCCTACAATCAGGTCCGTGGTAACGGCGATACCCGGGATCGCGCCGGTAAGACTCCGGACCAGATCACGGTAATGGGCATAGGTATACCGCCGATTCATCGCCCGGAGAACCCGGTCCGACCCACTCTGAAGCGGGAGATGAATATGCGGGCAGACCTTTTCGAGGACCGCCATGCGTTCGATCAGTTCCGGTGACAGATCCTTCGGGTGGGACGTGACGAAACGGATGCGTTCGATGCCCTCAATCCGGTGGACGCGGTCCAGGAGCTCCGGAAACGAGACCTCCCCTCCCCTCCCGTAGGAATTAACGTTCTGCCCGAGGAGTGTGATCTCCCGGTAGCCTTCCTTCGCCAGAGCGGAAATTTCCTCAATGATATGCCCGGCGGGTCGGCTCCGTTCCCGGCCCCTGGTATAGGGAACGATGCAGTATGTACAGAAATTATTGCACCCGTACATGATGGAGACCCAGGCCCGGGGCCAGGACGTGCGTTCGGCTGGAAGCTGTGCCCGATGATAATCCTCACGCTCGCCGATACAGGTGGATTTTCTTTTCCCGTTCCCTACCATGGCAGGGAGGTCCTGCAGTCTGCTTGTGCCCACGATACCGTCAATGTGCGGAAAACGCCTGCGCAGGGCATCCCCCGCCTGCTCGGCGGTGCAGCCCGCCACCACGATCCGGAGGTCCGGTTCCGCGGCCTTTCGTTCCCGGAGCCGGCCGAGTTCGCTCAGGAATTTCTGGTCGGCCTTTTCCCTTACACTGCAGGTATTTAGAATAATGACGTCGGCCCGGCTCTCGTCGTCGGTCATTTCGTAGCCTTCATTCAAGAGAAGCCCGGCCATCCGTTCGGAATCGTGGACATTCATCTGGCAGCCGAAGGTATGTATGTGCGCCAAACGGGGCATCGTTAAATTTAACACGCATCCCGTTTCCTGCGCTACGGTGCGGGAGTGCCCGGCACGCAGGTGTCGAAGTCGGTCGTAAGGCCACGGATGTACGTAGATATACACAGATGAGACACGGATGAAAAAGAAGGTAAAGTCTTTCTTGCTATCCGTTCGTGTCGATCCATCCGTGGCGGTTTTATGCTGTTGGCAACCGGTCCCATCCGTGCTACGTTGAAGGAAACGCAGTACGTGGAGGAACACCATGACGAAGATAGCGGTTGTGTATCACAGTACGTACGGACATACCAAGCTCCAGGCGGAGGCTGTTGTCAGGGGCGCGGCGAGCGTCGACGGGGTCGAAACGCTGTTTCTCACCTCGGCCGAGGCCATCGAGCGCATGGATGAACTGGACTCGGCCGATGCGATCGTGTTCGGAAGCCCCACCTACATGGGCAATATTGCGTCCGATATGAAGAAGTTCATGGAGGCGGCGGTGAAAAAATGGTCTACCCAGGCCTGGAAGGACAAGATCGCCGGGGCGTTTACCAATTCCAGTTCATATTCAGGAGATAAATTGAACACACTCATGGGACTTGTTGTAAACGCCATGCAGCACGGCATGATCTGGGTGGGTTCGGCCGTGTTCCCGGCGGCCAACCGGCCCGACAGCATGAACGCGGTGGAGGGTCCCGGTCCCGACGCGCTGAACCGGGTCGGGTCGTTTATCGGTCCCATGGCCGCGAGTTTCCAGGTCGAGCCCCCGAAAGCGCCCCCGGAAGGAGATATCAAGACCGCCGAGGCCTATGGGAAGCGTATCGCCGAGATAACACTGCGGTTCATCGGCGGCCGGTAGCCGAGTAGGTCTCCACGCGCCAGCGGTTCATTTCAATATAAGCGCGGCCCCCTGCGGGTCGTGCCCGCACCGTCCCCGTCACCTCGCAGCTTCCTTCCCAATAGGCGTTGCCGGTTGTGCGGAAGGCCCGGACCTCCTGCCCCGGGATATCCGCAAGCACCGTGAATACCGCGTCCTCGCCGGGAATCGATATGGTCCATTTCGTGTCGTAGCGGATTCCCGTGACGGGACTTGTCCACGACGTTCCAGGCGCCAGGATGAAATCCGCCCCGGTGAGACGGCGGATTTCCCCGTCGGACCCGATCCAGGTGCCGGCCGACCAGGGCGACATCCTCCCCTGTTCGTCCAGTATCCGGTAGAGCATCACGTCGGTACCGTCGTCGAGCTGAAGCGCGAACCAGTCCCATCCCGAAGCCGAACCGGTCTCGAGATCCCCGGTTTCCGCCGGACTCATGATCTCCCGGTCGAGCCAGGCGGTCCCGTGTACGGCGGTGCGCCGGTTTCCTTTGGAAAAACTCCCCCGGGCCTCGAGCCGGGTAAACGAAACGTAGTACGACGCGGACCCGGGATCGTCGCTTTTACGGGAATACCCCCGGGCGCCGTGCCGTACGGGAGGCTTGCGGGGGACGAGTTCAAGCTCCAGGGCGCCGAATTCGGAGACGGCGTTCAGCAGGATACGATTACTGTCGCCCGAAAGAGACCAGTCTCCAATCCATACCCGGAACCCGTCCGTATCGGCCCCGGACGCACCGAAGGCCCCCCTGCCTGACCGCTCCGCGGCGTTGAACGTCTCCCCGGTGCGATCAGTGACGGCGAAGTGGGCCGCATAGATGTTCCTGAGGGTGAAGGGATCGGTGTTTTCCCCGGTTTGATCGGGCGGGGTAATCCCGATCCGGAAAAACGCGAGTTCGAAACCGAGTCTCCCGCCGCCGCCCTGGAGGTGCCCCGTCACGTACCACCACTCGAGTCCGTAGTCCGTCCGGGCCGAGAGGATCGCTTCATTGGGAATGAAGGTATCCGGACGCACGGCCACCGTCCAGCCGATGTAGGCGCCCAGCATGACTCGGTCGGTCGTCTTCACACCGCTTTCTACCA
>CAYYSS010000221.1:0-5198 GCA_964474325.1 uncultured Nitrospirota bacterium | reverse complement strand
AGAGAGGCGGGGATAGGGGTTTTATCGGCCTTGACACGGGGCACTCTAATGGGTGTCCCATATGAACTACTGGGCGGATGGAGGGCGGACGAACCGGCAGGCGGCCGGCGAGGCTTCCGCGAACTATTCTTCGGAAAGCGCGGGACTCGAGGCGGCGGTTCTGGTACCCGTGTACCGGACTGCCGAAAACAGGCTGCGCGTCGTTCTCGTCAGACGGACGGAGGGCGGTGTTCACGGCGGTCAGCTGGCGTTTCCCGGCGGAAAACGGGATCCCGACGATACATCGCTTCTGGCCACTGCTCTTCGAGAGGCCCACGAGGAGACCGGTCTCTCGTCGGACCGCGTGGACGTCCTTGCTGAACTTCCGATAGCCCGCACGCTCACAACCAACTTTCGGGTCGCCCCGTTCCTCTGCCGCATCCGCCCGCCCCTCCGCTGGATTCGTGCCGAAAGTGAAATCGCGGAAGTTATGGAGGCCGACGTGGAAAATCTTTCCAGACCGGAGGCCCGCGGCGTGAGCATCGGACGATTTCCCGGCCGACCGGGACCCGAGGAGGTTCCGTTCCTCCGGGTCGGCTCCCATCGTTTGTGGGGTCTCTCCTACCGGATTTTCCTTCCGCTCATCCCCCGCCTTCTCGCCGGTGAGTGGGAGTTCTGAAGAGGCTTGCCGATCCCGCCGACGCCCTGAGTTCGGCCTTGGCCCCGGGTTTATTTCCATTGGAAGGTTCAGTGTAAGCTAAAAGACAGGCGGCGACGTTGGCGATGCAACAAAAACCTTACATATTGTTTGCAGTTGCAGGCTCCATCGGCATGATCATGGGTGCTATGATCGGATGGAGTTACAGTCTGCACAGGACAATAGAGATTGCCGGGGATACCCTCGGCGCAAATCCCAAAGAGACCCTCGACGGCCTGGCGATGATCGGCATTCAGCTCACCATAGCGGGCACGGCCGCGGGAACAGTCCTTGGACTTCTCGTGGGTGCGGCCGTATACATCAAGTCCCGCGGAAAGCGCACAGGTTCCGGGTCGGGCCCGGAATAACGCCTCGGGACTTTGTCAACGGTCATAATTTAATAACGCGGACGGAACATCGTTTCGTCACGTAAGAAAGAGGAGTAGAACATGGTACGGAGATTTTTCACGATAGCGATCGTTTCAGCACTGCTGGCGGTATCCTCGTTTGCGCGTGCAGAGAGTGACGAACACGGCCGGCATTCGCCGGAACACAGGCCGGCCGAGACGCATCACGGAATAAACCTGCCCGACGACTTGAGGGAACTGCTGTCCGCTGAAATGAGGGCGATACAGAAAGGTATGGAGGAACTCGTCTCGGCCGTCGCCTCGGGGGCCTGGTCCGAGATCAAGCGTATCGCCGGGAGCATCGAGGCAAGTTACATCATGAAACAAAAGCTCAGTAACGCGCAGATGGAACAGCTTCATCACACCCTGCCCCCGGGTTTCCAAGCCCTGGACCGGGCCTTTCACGAAACGGCAGGACGGCTTGCCCGCGCCGCCGAGCGGCGGGATGGTCAGCTCGCGAACTTTTACTTCTACAAGCTCAACGAGAGCTGTGTACAATGCCACCGCACCTATGCCCGGGAACGGTTCCCGGGTTTTGAACCCGACTCCAAGGGCCACCATCATTAGCCCGCATTTCTCACGGCGGTTCGTATCGAGGGGCCGACGGAGGCAGGTTGTGGGCGAGGGGGTTGAGCCCGTCCTTAACGCCGTCTTGCGGATTTTCTTGAGACCGCCGGACCGCTACCGGCCGTCTTCCCCCCTGAAGATACTCAGGTACTCCCCGTATCCCGCTTTTTCCATGTCTTGTACCGGCACAAACCGGAGGGCGGCCGAATTTACGCAGTACCGAAGCCCGGTCGGGGGCGGGCCGTCGTTGAAGACGTGGCCGAGGTGGGAGTCGGCGCCCTTGCTCCGCACCTCGGTACGCAGCATCCCGAATTTCCGGTCGGCTCTTTCGACGATATTTCCGGCAATCAGGGGCCGGGTAAAACTCGGCCAGCCGGTGCTCGATGCGAACTTATCGGTGGAACTGAAAAGGGGTTCGCCGGAAACGACATCGACGTAAATACCGGGTTTCTTATTGTTCCAGTATTCGTTCTGAAACGCCGGCTCGGTGCCGTCTTCCTGGGTAACCTTAAACTGCAGCGGGGTCAATCGCTCTTTCAGCATGGCCTTCTCCTTCTCGTGCGCCGCCCCCTTTTCGCCCCAGATCCTGTCAAGGAAACGGTCTCGGCCCGACCTGTACCGATAGAGTTTGTAACGGATCGGGTTGTTCCTGTAATAATCCTGGTGGTAGTCCTCTGCGGGATAAAAAATCCCTGCCGGCTCGATAGGCGTTACGATGGGTTTGCCGTAGAGCCCCCGTTCGGCCAGATTCCTCCGGGATGCTTCCGCCAGGCGTTTCTGTTCGGCGTCGTGATAGTAGATCGCAGTGGTATAACCCGTCCCCCGGTCCACAAACTGTCCGCCGGCGTCCGTGGGATCGATCTGCCGCCAGAAGACGTCGAGCAGTTCTTCGTAGGTGATCTTTCCGGGATCGAAGATCACGTCGACCGCCTCCCGATGCCCCCCGGCGGCGTAGGTCTCGTAGGTCGGCGCGCTGCTCGTGCCGCCGGTATATCCCGAGATCACGGACAGAACCCCGTCGAGTTTCTCAAACGGGTGTTCCATACACCAGAAACACCCCCCGGCGAAGGTCGCGTGCCGTGTCTCTTCCCCCTGGCCCGTGAGGGGTGTAACGATCAGGGCCGCTCCAAGTATGATTGTCATCGCAAAGCCTCGTTTCATGATGGCCACCTCTTTTCTCCTCATCTTTAGATTAACGAAAAAAGATCACCAATCTCTCACGTGAGACTCACGGATTTATCACAAAACCCGGCCGGCCCGGCCTCGTTTACCGACGCCGTCCGGGCGGGAGTCGCCCCCTTTTTACCCATTCATGAAGTACACACGGGACGAAACTACCCGCGGGGCGCGAGTAATAATCACACAAACACCTCATCAGCTCCACGAGCTTTATCCGCCTTATTGAGCAAACGCTCCGTCGTTTATAGTTTTTTTTCGACATCCGGTTTCTGGCACGTGATCTGCAGGAGAAACTGTAGCAATAGAGTCGCACCCTCTAACCCGCTGCACCACTGGTCCCCACGCTAGGGCGCCCGAGATAGAGAAGGCCCGGCTTACCGTACCGGAACGAAAAAACGGAGTTACCGTTCGAGCTGTTCAAATCCCAATTTTTGGGATGCAACCTGATAACGGGCAGTACCTTTCACGGTCCACGTTCCAGGTTCAGATTTCATGAAGGGAGACATAACGCGATGTCCGAAGAGAATAAGATAAAGTCGTTTCTCAAGAACAACACATGGGTGTACCTGGTCACGGTCTTTGTGGTCCTCATCACCATCAGCATCATGAGCACCTGAAAACGTATCGGCAGGTCGTGAGTTCGGGATCAATGCCCGGCTCAGGAAGCAACGGGGGGGGTACGGCGGAATCGCCGTGCCCCCGTTGCTTCTTACTGATTTATCGGGAAAACACCGGAGAGATACGTTTTCAGCCGGCCGGAGACGAGGTCCCGACGACATAGAACAGAATGGCGAAATAGTGAAGTACACTACCGGTCAGGACGAAGATGTGCCACAGGACATGGTTCCATAAGATCCGGTCGATGCTGTAGACGATGACACCGGCCGTGTAGGCAAGCCCCCCGTAAACGATCAGCCGAAAACCCGCGGGGTCAAGGGCCGCGATGAGGGGTTTCAGTGCGATAACGACGAGCCATCCCATGGCGAGATAGATCAGGCCGAAGATAAATCCTCTGCTGTCGCCCAGCCTGACCTTCAGGACGATCCCGAAGACACCAATCGCCGACACCATGCCGAACAGGGTCCAGCCCCATCCCCCGCGGAGCGACACAAGGGTGATCGGTACGTACGTCCCGACGATGAGGACGAACACGGAGGAGTGGTCAAGGATCTTGAAAATATGTTTCGCCCGGGAGTTGGGCAAGGAATGGTAGAGCGTGGAACTCAGGTAGAGTATAACGAGGGACGTCCCGTAGACAGCTGCGCTCACCACGCGCCGGGGATCCCCATAGGACGCCGCGGCAACCACGAGGACCACGAGGCCGACGATGCTCAGCAGGGCGCCGATACCGTGTGTTATCGCGTTGGCGATCTCCTCGGCGACTGAATATTTACGTTCGAATGGTTTCATCGGGTTCAACACCTCGTGACCCGTCACGTCCCCACACAGGTTCCCCGCCCGGCACGTCGGCCGTACCGACTATTTTACGCATCCGGTGAAGGGCCGCCGCAAGGCCCGTTACCCCCGGCGGGATCGAATTTGTATCCCACGCCGTAGACCGAATGTATGAACTCCGCATCCGGCGCGGCCGCCGCGATTTTCTTCCTGAGCTTTTTTATATGACTGTCGATCGTGCGGTCGCTTACGATCCGGTCGTCGGGATAGATTCGATCCATCAGCTTACCCCGCGAAAAAATCCGTCCCGGATTTGCGGCCAGGAAGCTTAAGAGTCGAAACTCCACGGCGGTAAGGTCGAGTTCCTTGCCGTGGATGGAAGCCGCGTACCGGGACTCGTCGAGTTCGAGTCCCGCCGGTGCGCTGATCCCGGAACCGGCGGCGCGGCGTAGTACGGCCTTTACCCGGGCCACGACCTCCCGGGGGCTGAAGGGTTTGCAGATATAGTCGTCGGCGCCCAGCTCAAGCCCGAGCAGGCGATCGATCTCCTCGACCCGTGCAGTCACCATTATGATGGGCACCGTGGAAAACGCCCGGATCTCCCGGCAGATCTCCATACCGTCTTTGCCCGGGAGCATCAGGTCCAGGAGAAGCAGTTCGGGAGAGTGCTCCCGCACCCAGGCGACCACCCCGGTCCCCTCCGCAAGGTGAGCAGACTCGAACCCCGCCTGACGAAGATAGTCTTTCAAGACACCGGCCAGACGCTCTTCGTCTTCGACGATAAGTATTTTCCCGTTCATTACTTTATCCCCCTCTCCTTCAGGCACTACTCACGGGCAGGGCGATCCTGATCCACAGCCCCCCGTAAGGGGATTTCCGGGCCTCGATCTCTCCGTCGTGGGCCTCGACGATGTTTTTACAGATCGAAAGCCCCAGTCCCGCACCCCCCTGGGCACGGCTCCGGGAACGTTCCC
>CAYYSS010000220.1:0-5231 GCA_964474325.1 uncultured Nitrospirota bacterium | reverse complement strand
TGTCAAGGGAAATTGACGGCGACGAAACCGGTACGCGAATAACAACAAGAGGGGTCGCGAGTTAACGACCCGGGAATAAGGATAAAGAAGGAGAAACTATGGCACTTTCACGTGAAGAACAACTGCAACAGATCCTCAAGGGGCTCCATCAGAGCACGCCGGACATTGAAGGCGCGGCGGTAATCAGCATGGACGGCCTCGTTATGTCGAGTTCCCTGCCCGCTTCCGCGGACGAAGATCGGGTCTCGGCCATGTCGGCCGCCATATACGGCATCGGCGCCCGGACGGCCGACGAACTCAGCCGGGGAGCGGTGGAACAGCTCTACATCAAGGGCGACAACGGCTATTTTCTTATTACCCAATGCGGTCCCGACGCCATGCTCGCGGTCATGGCCAATATCAAGGCGAAACTGGGCATTATCTTTCTCGATGTCAAGCGGACCGCCGAAGAGGTCGCCAAGATCGTCTGATGGATCTTGCGGCCGTCCGAAGCGAGTTCGCGGATATCAAGGAGCGGACCCAGGGGGTACGGAGCCTTCTTCTCGTTACGGACGACGGGTTTCCCCTGGCCAGTACCTTGGATGCTGGAGAAGAGGAGGTCCGGAGCACGGCGGTGGGGGCGATCCTCACCGACGCCGGCGCTCGTGCCCTGTCCGAGATGGACCTGGGGAACCTCGACGTAGTGGTCGCCCTCGGGGAAACGGGTTATTTCGTTCTTAAACGCCTGGATGAAAACGCCACGATCATGGCCGTCTGCGGCAGGGACGTACAGCTGGGACTGGTTCTCGCACGGGTGCGGAGCGCGTTTCCCCGTATCCTTGAAGCTTACGGCAGGGAATGAATCAGGTTCTCCGCAAAGGTCTGGTCCATTACGGAGCCCGAGTAGAGGCCGGAGAACCCGGGGATTGTCCGGATGACGTTTTCGACGTCGGGTACGTCCGTAGTCTGCGGAAGCCCTTCCTTGAGGTTCAAAACGCCGAAAAAGGGCACGCCGCTTATGCGGATTTCATCAAGAATCTGTTCGTCGTCAGGATCAATGGGACGGCTTGAATCGAATACGACCAGTGCGGCGTCGGCCTTGAAGCCCACCACGTCCCGGACGGCTTGGAAACGGGCCTGTCCGGGCGTACCGAAGAGGTGGAACTCTCGGCCCCGCACGGTTACTACGCCGAAATCGAGGGCGACCGTTCTGCCCCGATGCTCCACGTTTACCGCGTTGGGAGAGAGGGTACGAATGAGTGTGGATTTGCCCGCTTCTCCTTTGCCGACGATGACAACTTTCTTACGCATTCCGGGCGCAATTATAGTGAATTTTTCTTCTTGAGTCAAATGGGAAGGTTTACGTTCGGCGGCCTCGGGAGCCGGTTGGTCCTGTTTCTCCTGGCGGGATTTTTCGTCTCGTACGGCATCCTCATGGTTTTGGTGATCCGAATGGAGTATACGAACGGACTCCTTCGGGTCAGCCGCGGCGGCGAGGAACGGGCCCGTGCGATCGCCACGGCGGTACGGGAAAGCATGCTCCAGGGCAATCCGCGCGCGGGGCGCGAGGTTATCGAGAGTCTTTCCGGGCGGGACGGCGTGACTGTGGATCTGCTTGAGGCGGATGACGCCGCCACCGTGTTCGACGGTGCCGATGGAAACCAGGTGGTCGTGCGCGAACATGACGACGGAATCGAAGTTATCCTGCCGATCCGGAACGAACGCCTTTGCCGAAACTGCCACGGGGCGGGAGCCCTTCGCGGTCTCATCCGTGTACGTGCATCCCTGGCCCGACAGCGCCGCGAAGTCGCTACAGCCGTGGGGCTCATGGGGGGCTACGGTGTTCTCATTGCGGTTATGGGGGGGGCTTTCATCTTGGCGCTGACCCGGCGATTGATTCTTGGGCCTCTGCGCAGTATTCTCGCCGGTGTCGACCGGTTCGCCGCCGGGGACTACGACGTCACGATCGATACGCGACAACCGGGGGAGTTCGCCGAGCTTGCGGGCCACTTCAACACAATGGCGCGCCGCCTTTCGGCCGCACACGACAATCTGGAACGGACCGTGGCAGAACGAACCGCCGGTCTCCAGGCGGCCAACGAAGAGTCCTCTGCCCTTGCCCGCGAACTCGAGGGAATCAACCGTCAGCTCAGGACCGTGGGTTCTCTCCCTTCGCGGTTTGTGCGTTCCCAACAGAACCCTGAAGAATCGTTTCAGGGGATTGCGCAGGCAATTGTCGACGAATTGCCTTACGACCACTGCGCGATTTATATTCTCGACCGCCGGAAGGGGGTCCTCCAGTGCCGCGCACGTGCCGGAAGAAAAGAAAACGCTCTGCCGCAGGAAATATTGCGTTCGGCCCTCTATCGGGGCGAATCCACGGTATTGCCTCCCGGGGAGACCGGTGACGGCAGATGGGCCGCCGCCGTCCCCTTGACTCACCCCCTGCGGGGACGTTGTTACGAACTGACGGGATGCACCCACCGTGAATGCCCCGCATATGAGGCAGACGAGTGGCGGTGTTGGCTTATGAGCGGCACGGCCTGCTCCAGCGAGCACGATAAGGATTTTCGTACCTGTATGGGGTGCGAGGCCTTTCCGGTAAACGGTCTCCTCGTCGTGAGTGGATGGAACGAAATCTCCGAGCGGAACGTATCGGTCCTCGAGGTGGCGGCGGTTGAGACGGCTTACCTCCAGGATACCTTCCGTCTTATCAAAACGGAACGTGACATGATCGACTACCTTGTCACGCTTCACCGGGCCTCCCTCAAGGCCTGTTCGACCAGGGATCTGGACGAGATCAAAGAGTATATGGGAGATCCGTCGTTTCTCAGCGGACTGTTCGACGGGGTCGCCGTATGGCTCGGCGGCCCGGGGAAACTCGTTCTTGCAACCGACCGACTGGGCGGGGCCCCCGCCGCCCATACCCTGCGGCCCGTTGCGGAGAGGGTCGCGGCGGACATGAACACCCTGGAGACCGCCGACGGGGATGGCGGGGGGCAGGCGGAGAGTTTTCTTTTCTGCCCCATGGTTCAGACGGGGGTCCTGATCGGTGTTATGGTCTTCGTGAAACGGGGGACCCGCAGTTTCACCCCCTCGGAACGGGCCGCGGGCCTGCTCCTTGCCCAGCAGACCGCCTTCAGTGTGGAAAACGCCCGCCTGTATCAGGACGTTCAGCGGCAACGCAGGCACGTGGTTCGGCATAAGGAATTTACGGAAAAGATCATTACAAGTCTCAACAGCGGCATGATCGTCCTTGACCACGAAGGTGTTACGGTCAAGGCCAATCCTTACGCCGCCAAGCTCCTCGGCCGGGACACCGAAGAACTCGTGGGACTGAGAATCGAAGAACTCTTTCCCGGGATCCGCCTGGACAGGGGCAAAGAAAGCATGGAAATGGCCGTGCCGGGTCCCGGGGGGCGTACCACGCAGATCGGCTACCACGTCTCGCTTATCCGGGAAGAGGGCAGGGAGCGGGGCCGAATCGTTCTTTTCCGGGATTTGACCGAAATCAAGGAACTCCAGAAACGGCTGCGTAGAAAAGAGCGTTTCTCGGTACTTGGGGAAATGACGTCCTGGGTCGCCCACGAAGTAAAAAATCCCCTGTTTGGTATCAAGTCGATCGCGGATATCCTCGTCAAGTCCGCCGACGACGGGCAGACCCGTGCTTTCGCCAAGTCCATAATCGGTGAAACGGAGCGTCTGGGGCGGCTCGTCGAAGATCTGCTCGACTACGGGAAGCCTATAGAACTTCAGCGGGAAATCGTTTCGCTGGGGAACCTGATAGGCGACGCCGCGGGATTGCTCAGTTCGGACGGACGGTCCGTGGCCGTGAGTTATGAGTCCGAGGTCGACGACCGCCTCCTGCTTGACCGGGATCGAATGCTCCAAGTCCTGTTGAACCTTTTTCGAAACGGTGCCGAGGCGGGCGCGGGGTCGATCGAGTGCCGGCTCCGCACGAGTTCAGACGGCGATCTGACGTTAACCGTAACGGATGACGGCGAGGGGCTTGCCGCATCGGACCGGAAGCGGCTTCTGAAACCGTTCTATACCACGAAGAAGACCGGAACGGGCCTGGGGCTTGCCATTTCCCGGAAGATCGTTGCCGAACACGGAGGCGAAATAGCCCTTGACGACGCACGGCCCCGGGGTACGCGGGTCACCCTGACCCTGCCGGCCAAGACGTTTGTCCCCCCGAAGCAAAAAAGCCTGCCGCATTGACCCGTATTTTATGCCACGGTAAGGTTTGCAGCGAGGTTCGAGGTTAACGGCCGTGAAATGTGAATGGTGAAACGTGAAATGATCCTGCCGACCGCCGACCGCCGACTGCCGTGACTCGTGACTGGAAAGTGCCGACCGCCAATGCCTTTCGCGCAGTTTGCAAAGAAGTTTATGCGGTTTGAAGAGAGCGCCCGTTTGTTGCTGCTCCAAGGCCGCCTTGGGGTCAATACAAGGCGCCCGCCGGTCGTCTCTCAGACTTTCTGACGTCGGGGGATGCCCAGGGAATCCAGGGCCCGGAAAATATCGTCGATGAGAACGGGTTTCTCCAGGTAAGACAGGGCCCCCTGGTGAAACGTACGGTCCAAGACTTCATCAGAACCATAGGCGGTCATCAGAATTACCGGTGTGTTCGGTTGGGTCTCTTTGACGGTTTTGAGGATACCCAGGCCCTCATCGCCTTTCCCGCCCATCATCAGGTCCGTAATTACCAGGTTGAAACATTCCGATCGCAGGAGTTCTTCGGCTTCCCGGGGGCCCGCCGCGGTCACTACCTCTGCGGAATAGGGGGCGATGACCTCGGTGAAAAGTTTGCGTACTTCGGCCTCGTCGTCAACAACCAGTATTCGGGCCGGTACCTTGGAATGTTGTTCCGCCATGGAGGCCATTCTACCATGCTTTTCGGTTTGCCCAAAATATTTTTTACGCCGGATGTGTTATGGGGGGCGTTACGAGATGCCCCATGACAGTGGGGCGACCGCGGGAATTCAACGGGCCTTTCACGTCCACGGTCGAAAACCGATGAAATTTCCGGGTCAAGAAAACGCCCGGACGTCCCTGATATGGTCCTTTCCCAATAGATACATGATAAGACGGTCGACCCCCAGGGCGATGCCTGCGCTTGGGGGCATACCCGACCGCAGCGCCTGGAGGAAATCGCCGTCTACGGGGTAGACGAGGCGTCCCCGATTGAGACGCTTTTTGTTCGTTGTTTCAATCCGGCGGCCCTGTTCCAGGGGGTCGTTGAGTTCGTC
>CAYYSS010000219.1:0-5234 GCA_964474325.1 uncultured Nitrospirota bacterium | reverse complement strand
ACGCTGAAATTAATTCGGAGAAATCTCTTCGCGAAAGTGCGGAATGTACGTCTCGACCGCCCCGCAATCGTTTTTGCGCCGCCGTATGGTTCAGTTCGGTGGTGAGGACAGGCGTGGTCGCCGGTTGACACGTCGGGCCAAAGAGAAGATAATTGGGCATGTCGGATAAAGACCTGAGCGGCAGACAGCTCGGCAATTACCAGGTGATTGAGCGCGTGGGCAAAGGCGGTATGGCCACGGTGTACCGCGCCCACGAACTTTCGTTGAACCGGATGGTTGCGCTCAAGGTCCTGAGCCCCCATCTTTCGGACGATCCCGGGTTTATCAAACGTTTCGAGCGGGAGGCCCAGGCGGCGGCCGGTCTGAACCATCCGAATATCGTACAGATCTACTCCATCGGAGAAGAGGACGGGGTCCATTTTATTGCCATGGAGTTCGTCAAGGGAAGGACCTTGGCGGATATTGTCCGGGAAGAGGGCCACGTGGCGGTGGATCGGGCGCTGGAAATTATTCGGCAGGCTGCGGAGGCCCTGGGTGAGGCCCATCGGGCGGGTCTGGTGCACCGGGATATCAAGCCGGGGAACATTATCGTTCATGAAAACGGACGGGTGAAAGTAACTGATTTCGGGATTGCGTTCATTCCCGAGGCGGACACGAAACTCACCCGCGACGGCGCGGTCATCGGTACACCGGAGTACATCTCGCCGGAACAGTGCCGTTCGGAACCCGTCGACGGACGGAGCGATATCTATTCCCTGGGGGTAACCCTTTATGAAATGCTCGCCGGCAGGACGCCCTATACGGCGGACACACCGGTCAGTATGCTGATGAAGATTGTCCAAGGCGAATTTCTCCCCTTGGGCGAAGTGAGTCCCGGGGTCCCCGAAGGCATCCGTTCCATCGTGGGGCGGATGATGGCGTCCGACCCGGCGGACCGCTATCAGACCGCGGACGAGCTGATCCGGGATATCGACAACGGGGGTATCGCAGACATCCCCGGGACGCCTCCGATACCGGAGGTTGCCGCTCTGCCGCCGCCGGTTCCGGATGCCGGACCCCCGCCGCCGATTCCGCCGGGGCCTGCCCCGGAACAACCGTCCGCACCGCTCCCCGGGAAGGAAAAAGAGCCGACGGTACCGCCGGAACCCGCCGTTACAAAGACGCCGGGCTACGGGCGATCGTTCGTTCTTGCCGGAATTCTCGTGGTCGTTGCCGTAGCCGGGGCGTTCGGCACCTTTAATTACTACGAACAGAAGCGTGTCAGCGAGGAGGTCGCCGTACTACAGGAGTCCGTGGAGACGGTCGCGTTCGAAAGAGACGACCGCACCCAAGCTACGGAAAGTCCGGAAGGGGCGGCCTCCCCGTCATCCGACGGTACGCTGACCGAAACGGCCTACGGACACACCGGTACGACGCAGCCGGGAAACGGGAATGGGGCCGACGGCGGCCCGCCTGACGGGGCACTCGATTCGACCCCTGATGCGACTTCCGGGGGCAATCTTTTTGTCGAAAACACGGCGGATATTCCTGAACCCGGAGACGATCCGTTTGCGGATTCCCGGGATCAGAAAGGCGCCGCCGATGTCGTTTCGGTATCGAAGCAGGCGGAAACCACGTCCAGCGGGTACGAAGGGGACGCCGGTGTCTCTTCCCCACTCCGCCGGAGCGTGCAGGAGAGCCGGAACGTGGCGAACGTCGGTCCCCCGCCGAATACCGTAATCGTAACCTCGACGGGTAACTCCCACGAGGCCGAGTTGGCGGGGTCTTTTGTCGAAGAGGCCTTATCCAGGACCCAACTCGATGTGAGGGACCGAGGGTATTACGGCGCTCAGCCGCTTAAGACCGTCGCGCAGTACGAATGCGTTGTGACGGTCCACGAAACGGGGGCCATGACGCTCAATTATTACGGGCGGCAGTCGGAATTGATGACGGCATCGGTTTCGGCCAAGATGGTTGACACGCGCTCGGGCCGCGTCGTCGCGGGTCCCGTGAGCAGGACGGTAAAGTACACCTCGCTTAATGTGGAGGAAAACCTGCGAACCGCCGCCGAGGAGCTGGCGTGGGAACTGGAAGGCGAGACGATTCGTTCCACTCCCTGATACGGGATGCGTATCGAGTATAGGATCCGGGGGGACGGGAACGAAAAACGATTTCTCGTCGAACTCGATTCGGAGACCCTTGCCCTGGTCACCGATCCCCGTGATGTTCCGCCTTCCTGGGCGGCTCTGTCCGAGCACCGGTGTCCCCACTGCCGGATTCCCGATAACGAACCATTCTGTCCCGCGGCGGTAAGCCTCGCCGGGCTTCTCGGGGAATTCCGGGACGCCGTATCGTTCGACCGGATCGAGGCCCGGGTCCTTGTTGAGGCCCGGGAGTACAGGGCCGCCACGACGCTCCAGCAGGTTGCAAGCTCGCTTATGGGTATTTATATGGCCGGAAGCGGCTGTCCGAGTCTGGCACGGCTGAGACCTATGGTGAAATATCACCTCCCGTTTGCCACGGGTGACGAGACCCGGTACCGGGTCCTGTCCATGTATGCGCTTGCTCAAACGCTGGTTTTCCGTGAGGGGGGACGGCCCGACCTCGAGTGCGACGGCCTGCTTACGCTCTACAACGAGATCCACGCGATCAACACCCATATGGCGGCCAGACTCCGGGCCGAGGTGACCAAGGACGCGAGCCTCAACGCCATCGTCAATCTGGATTGTCTTGCAGGAGCAGTGACGTACGCGGTTCGCCGGGATGCCCTGGACGACCTGAAAACTCTTTTTGCCGGGTACCTGGGTACATGAGAAACCGCGGCTGGCGCGGCCCGTTTCCCGCCCTGTTCCCCGCCCGTTTCCCCGGTTATCCGGCGGTACCGCTCCTCCTGTTTCTGTGCGTTCTTTTGCCGGGATTTTCAAGGGCCGCGCGGGCAGAGTTCCGGGCCGTGGAGACCGCTTCGCCGGCGTCGGTCCGGATTCTCAGGGGCCCCGCCTATTTCGATACACTCCTTGAACATATACGGCAGGCGGAGGACCGCATCGATGTTTCAATGTTTCTCTTCAAGACGACCCGGTACCGGAAAAACCGTCCTGCACGGATCGTGCGGGAACTTTGCCGGGCCGGAAAACGGGGTGTCCGGGTGTACGTCTGTCTCGAGCGATCCGGCTACGACGAGAACATCAACCGGGAAAACGAAAAGACCGCCGAGCGTTTGCGAAGAGAGGGCATTGCAGTCGCCTTCGATTCCCCAGGCGTTACGAATCATCAGAAAGTCGTTCTCATCGACGACGGGTACGCATTCGTAGGGAGCCATAATTTTACTCACGCCGCACTTTCGAAGAATAACGAGATATCGCTGCTCGTTGAAGGCCGTGACGTGGTGCGGACGTTACGCCTTATGATCGAAGGGTGCGGTCAACCCCGATAAGCCGGGTGGTCCGACCCCAAGCACGGCGGACGGGGAAAAAGGGAGAAGGGAGAGGGAAGACGGGAGAAGTAAAGGCTTTTCACGTCTTACGTCTTCCTGCCTCTTACGTCTCACGTCTTCCCTTTTCCGTCTTCCCGCATCCCATCCCCCCTCGCCCATTGCCTCTCGCCTATCGCCGGCGCCCTTCATACCGTATTGCGGACGAGCGATTCCTCGCTGGTCTACAGGAGGAGACGTCACAGGGTCCGCGGCATTGAGAACCGGGCTGTTGGCGAGGAGGGCGTGTGTCTGTGTTGTGCCCCCATTATTGTCCAAAGGGCCGAGTAGAGGATTTCTGTTGGTCATGTCTCCGGGGGATGCGAATCCGCATGTTCCGTCACTTGATATGTTGTGGCCTTCGGAGACTATGCTTCCGGAACAATTCCCGCAGGGTATGCTATTGGCAATAACCGTGTTTCTCAGAAAGATCGTTCCGTCGAAATTGAAGAAGCCCCCTCCCATTCCAACCTGGCTGGAATTGTCAGCCAGGGTTACATTGAGCAAACGAACCGAGCCCCTGTTGAATATGCCGCCACCCTGTGCGTTGGCGTTATTTGTGCTAATTGTGGAAGTGGAATTTGTAATGACAGATTGTCCTTCGTTATATATGCCGCCCGCATCGGAAGTGCCGTTTCCGCTTGCGGTGGCACCTGACATGGTCAACGTGCCGAAGTTTTCGATGCCCCCTGCTCGAGTCAACGCCGTGTTGTTGGCGATGGTGACGTTGGTCAGCATCAAAGTGTCTAACCCGTTTTTCTCATGAATTTTCGTCGCGAGGGGCCGAAAGGTGTGGTGAATACAAGGCGTGTGAAGAATTCCGGCGCGGAAACGTACTGTACAGTACGTTGAGCACCGGAATCGAACAGAACGCAGGAGTCACCGCGCGTTTCGGTTCCGCAGCAGATCATTCATGAGAAATGCGGGCTAAGTTGGTGATCCCGCCGCCACTTACTCCACGGTTGTCTCGTATTACAGTACGTTCGATGATGAAGTCGCCCCATCCAGCAGTGAGGACTTCCCCCCGGCTGTGTGTTCCGAAGTGTTTCCTTCAGTTACGCTCCCGCGAATAATGCCGGTGGGGCTTCCAAACATGGCGACGCCACGACCTGTATTGTTGCGAATGCGAGTGTCGGCTATTTCAAGTGGTGCGTTGGTATAGATCGCACCGCCGGAATTCCCCACAATGTCACAGTTGGTGATAGCCGCTGGGCCATAAAAACTGTTGAGTGCCCCCCCCCGGACAAAGCGGTATTGTCTTCTAATGTGCTGTTTTCAAGAACCAGGTGCGACTCGATTTTGATGCCTCCACCGTTGTTATTGCGTATGTGGCAATCATATACGGTGAGTTGTCGTGCGGTTTCACGTAGAAGGATTGTTCCACCTCCTCGGTCGAATGCCATATCGCCGTTTTGCAGAAGTACGGACTCTATTCTCACGGCGCCATTACGAATATCGAATATGCGGTCAAGCCCATTACCGTCGATAACCGTGGTAACACGACCGGAACCCACCAGCGAAACGTCCCCGTGGATGTCGAAATCGCCGGTGGCGTTATTGTCTTCATAGTCGCCGGGTAGGGCGAGTATAAAGGTCCCGGGCGGAATAGAGATGATGTCCGGAACACCGTTGTGATTTGCGAGACTGATGGCATCGCGAAGCGAACAATCTCCGTCGGAACAACTCCCATCGAGTTCGTCGACTGTGGTGTCGACAAGGAATGCAGCGGAATGGAGTTGACCCGTTTTCGTGGACACCTTACCCTTTTGGGAGGAGGATTTCACGA
>CAYYSS010000218.1:0-5265 GCA_964474325.1 uncultured Nitrospirota bacterium | reverse complement strand
TAACGTTGCAAAAGATTCTTGGAGAAGGGCCCGGTGGGATCAAAAAAATACGCACCCGCCTCCGGAGGAAGTCAGAAGGGAGAAGGGAGAGGGAAGACGGGAGAACTAAAGGCTTTTCACGTCTAACGTCTTCCGTCTTACGTCTTCCTGCCTCTTACGTCTTGCGTCTTCCCGCCTCTCATTCCCCTCGCCCATTGCCTATAGCCAATCCCTTATCCCCTTGCCTCTCGCCCATTGCCCATAGCCCATCCTTCACGCCGTGTTGCGGATTGTTTTGATTCCGCCGGCCCCGTGTTTTATGCCACTGCAAGGTTCACTCTTGTCCAAAATAGATTTTTCTTCATTCCTTACCCCCCCTTGCACGAGGCCCGGCACTCAACGGTAAAGGCCTCCGGCAGGACCTCGGGCCCGGGGGCGCCCTTTGTCGGGTCGACTCTTTGCAAGCTTCGACTTCCGGTTCGTCTTCCTTGGGCGGGCAAAGAAGACGAACAAACTCGTTGTTCAATCAAACCCGATGCACGGGCAAAGATGTACGGGCAAAGAGGAGCCTCATCACAAAAAAATGCGTTCGGCCTCATCACTCCGGAAACGGCGGGCGGATCCGGCCCGTTTACCATTCACCGGATTCAGGTGGATGTAGCGCGAAAGCAGACTCGAATACGTTTCCCGCTCCACCAGCACGCTCTTGAACCCATGGTTATGGTCCTGGAATCGTAACCGAACCAAGATACAGCCGTTCCGGATCAAGGGTCCCGTTGGGAAGCATGTCCGCCCCGAAATAGACGCTGAGATACTGCCCGCCCCGGGGAAACCCCGGGAACTGCGCGACATCAAACGCCGGGAACGCCGCCAGGGGAATCTGGATCGTCGGCGGCATACCGTCGGCCTGCCAGGGCCGCCAGGAAAGTGTTGCGAGATCAAGGTACCGCAACTCACCGAGACTGTTTGCCGCCACGAGCCACCAGTCGGCCGTTTCTCCCGTGCGCCCTCCCGGTTCAAGGGCGATGGTCACCGTATCGCCTGAGGCGCGAACGTCAAAAACAGGGGGTTCCAATGGCTGAAGCGCAATATCAACCAGCCCTGTAATGAAACCATCGAATTTCACGGGTGCCGTGAACGTGGCGTAGTCGCGATGCCACGCCTGCAGGGTGGACGTCCCTTCAAACTCCCAGATGTCATAAACCCCGGCGGCGTCCGTCGTGGCGACGGCGTCCTTGGAATAATCCGTTGAAAGGTGCACACCTTCGACGGGCGTGCCGGTACGTGCATCCGTGACGATACCCGTGACACGTCCCTGGGGCATATAGGGGAAGGAGCCCGGGGAAATACTGACTTCATAGTCCGTGCCGTCCCCGAAGGACGATCGGTTGTAGTTGCGCACCCGGATGTAATACGTACCCGAGTGATCAGGACTGAACCACCCGATGGATTCAGCGACGGAGCCGTAATAGACGTCCGCCGCGTCCAGCAGCGTGCTGCCGTCGCTATCGTACAATTCGAGAACCGGATCGCAGTGGGGTCCGGGGCCGGCCGCGGCGATACCGTAGGCGGCCCCTTCCTCGGCCTGGAACGCTATCCAGTCCTCATCCCCGAAATCATGGAAGGTATGGCGTTGTGGTGGGTCTCCGAACGCGAGGGGCCGTGCGAGCCCCGGTGCATCATCGGGTTCAAAACCGTCCGGTGCGGCAGCGTGTCCCGGAGCGGCGCTGCACAACACGATTCCGCAGAGTATCAGTGACATTCCCAGGCGCACGATGTTCATGGAAGCGGTCTCCTCTCTCGAGATCAGAAATAGACTATCACGGACGAGAACACGGTGTGCTCGCGGATGTCCTCGCGGAAACCAAGGGGCTGCAGCACCGTGTCTGTCCCAACATCGTTCCCCCACCGATACTGATAGACGAAATCGAGACTCCAACCGGCCCGGACGTAGCCGGCGCCCACGCTGATTCCGTAGAAATCGTCGGAACTGTGTTCCGCAGGGGCCGGGTCGTAGAAAACGCCTGCCCTGAGCGGGATCACATCATCCCGGCGGATCAACAGGTACTCCGTCCCGATTCTTACCTGATGCGTGGGGCCGACGTCGGAGTCGGTGTCAGCGAGACCGCTCAGGGGGACGGTTCGACCGCCGTCTTCGCCTATCAGAACGAAATCCTGCCAGTTGGTTCGATACACGTCGGCCGAGAGCGTCCAGACATCCGAGACACGCCAGGCGCACCCGAGGCCGAAGGACGAAGGCATATCGAGGCGTTCGTCCACCTGCCGGGAGTCGGATACGGTGGTGTTCAGTTCGCTGGATTCCGAAAACACCCGGGATATGCTCGTGGAAACCCGCTTGCGGAGGTCGGCGCGGAACGGCGACTTGAACACGGCGCCGAGAGTTATAGCAGGGGCAACCCGCCAGAGAATCCCCACGTTGGCGTTCACGCCGTCAAAGCGGAAGCGTTCCCGGGTTACCGTACGGCTCGTAAAGGGTTCTCCCGTAAGCCTGACGGCGTCGTCGCGTTCCACCAGGGTTTCATCCCATGTCTGAAGCCCCGCCGGTTTTCCCCATATATTCAGGGAAATACCCGCAGAGAGTTCCGGGGAAAGCTGCACGCTCCATGCAAAGCCGGCGGCACCGATTTCTCCTCCCTGCCGGTATCGGATCGTGCGGTTGTCAAGGGTGTCCGTGAGCACGAAAGACCAGTCCCGCGAAAGATCGTAAAGTTGCTGGTAATTGACGGAGGCCACCATGTTGTACCCCGAAACCGCGAACGGCAGGGCTATGCTCATGTAATTGATACTCTCTTTGTCCACGCGCTGCCCCCCGTTTCCTTCCGGGGCGCTGCCGAACGAAAGATCTTCCGTCCGCGCAAACACCGACCCCACAAGGGATAGCTCGGGCCGTTCAAGTTGTATGAGCCCCCCGGGATTCCAGGACGCGGCCGTGGCGTCGTCGGCGACGGCAATGAATGCCCCGCCCATTCCCAGGGCCCTGGCTCCGGAGCCCACCGGATTGAAGGAGGAAGGGATCTCGACCCGCTGAAGGACCTGCCCCGTTGTTGGCCGGGGATGAACAAGACAAGCCGCGATGGTCGCCGCCGTCAGAAAGCTTTTCAGGGTCAAAAATCTCATGCCGACCGCCCGTTATCTTTACAGTGGCATAAAATACGGGTCCGCCGGCCTCAAAAAAATCCGCAACACGGCATGAAGGGAGCAGGCGATAGGCGAGAGGCAATGGGCGATAGGGGAGGGGCCGGAGGCGGGGCCCAGGGCATTGCCGCGCCGCCCTTGAGGTGGTGGTCATGTTTCGTCATCTTCAATGGGCAATCCTACCGTATCCTCAATAACGGAATGACACCCAACCTCGAACCACTCGTTGAACAGCTTCCGGTCCCGGTTTTTCGGCCAAAGGGATTCATCCGTATACCATCCCTCGAGTTCGGCTTCAAACAGTGCCGAATAATTATTGCTTAACCATTTCTCAAATGCTTCGGAATCATCGGCATCCTGTTCCGCTATCAGATATACGGTGCGATCCTCGTTAACTGACTGCAAGGCAATTCCCGGATCTTCATTGTAGGGATCGGCGTCATTGATCCATCGCACGGCGGGTGGTTTGTACGTCAGGATTACGGCTGCTCTGTTTATCATGGCTACAGGATTTTGTGATTTTTCATCTTTATCATTTCTCCTTTTGTGTTCGCAAGCCTTGCTCAACAATATGCGGCATGAATCCCCCGAGCAAAATATCTCTTCTCTAGTCTCGTCACTCTTGTCCGAATAGAGATTTTCCTCCGTCCCCCCTTCCATGAGACCGGGAAAGACATTGTTTCATAACTCTCAGGGTCCGGCAGCACAGCCTTGGCTCACCGTCTGCGTGATGATAACAGGGCGGCGGGTTTCATCAACCTGTTTCCAAATGTCGGCGGTCCGGCTTTTCAGGTACGCAATTGAACGGAATCGTTTGTTGTGTTCACCCGACCCCTCCGGTTCTTTTATCGTACTATAAAAAGACCGCCAGTCAAAAATGTTATCTTCATCGTGTTCTTCGAGCGCTACCGCTTACAGACAGCCCGCTTTCTGCCCTACGTGGCCGGTTTAAGCGCCCGCTAACATTATATCATATGGTCTGGTGGTTGTTAAATTCATGTTGTAAAAAGGCAAAATATAGTTTGTTATGTGACAATCGTGTTGTATGAATTCCCCCAGGAATGCTTTTTCCAGCGATACGGGTCTCTGCAAATGCTTCGACCTGACATCCGGTGGCCTTATAAGTGTTATGCATTTTTCTTGTCATACAAATCCAAATACGTTTGAGCTAGAGCTTTACCTTCCTCTGTATTAATAATACCGGACTTATGCAGAGCATGAACAATAACCCAAAAGTATATTGCCTTATAATGCTCATCTCTAAATCCTCTTCTACGCCCTGCGGGGTGCGGCAGTTGTTGGACATAGAATGCATCTTTCACAAACCATTTTACCCAATCTTCCACTGCAGACCCGACGGCAAATATGACCTTTGGTTTCAATAACTCGATTTCTTTTTCCAAGAACTCTGTATAGCAATTTGTGATTGTTTCATCCCTAAATGACCCCAATCCTTTGAATTTACCTTCATAATTATTAAGACCACATTTCACTAGATTGGTCATGTATACATTAGCGAGTCGAAATGTCTGAATGGCACTAAAAACAAATTCTCCGTATTCGCCACCTCGAAATCCTTCCGGATATGAGACGGCTTCTTGATCATCATGTATCCAGTACCAATCGTTTGAAGGCCGCTTCTTATAGTTGTTATATGCTACTTCTTGATAAATGTCATAATCTAGACTGGGGGTTTCATATACAAACATAATGGGCTGCTGATGCCAATTTGCGGTGTCCTGTTTTGTTGTCAATGACATAAAATAATCACTAGAATGAGCTCCATGAGATATATTTGTGAGCTTAAAAGAATTGTCTTCCTTAGCTGTACTGCAGCCCTTTTTCTCACATGATAAACAATAACCGGTGATAGGTTTATGTTCGTATCCATTGCGTCTGTATTCATCATAGGTATAGGCCGTTGCATCAGGGACGCCAACGGATATCAATTTATCGAAGTTAAGTTGTCTAAGTTCTTTTATCATTCTCTAATATCCTTACAACTCTTCAATGCATAACGACTAGGGTCACTTGCCGCTATGGAGCGCAGCGGGATAGCGGTCAGGTGCAGCGACTTGTTCAAGTAAGCCGCTACGCGGCAGGGTCGGTTTCCCTCCTCATATTGTTTGA
>CAYYSS010000217.1:0-5302 GCA_964474325.1 uncultured Nitrospirota bacterium | reverse complement strand
GAATCCTGCCGTATCGGTGACACGCATCCTGAGAAAAACAGGGGTGGGTGTTGAGAATGTCGCTCTGGTTTTTCATTTTCGATGTTCCCTTCTCGTCGGTGCCCCTTTGCCGGCGCAACCGCAGTTTATTTTGTGCAACCTCGATGCCACCCCCGAAATGCGCGATATCAGCGGGGATCCGGCCGCGTCCGAGCCGGCCGGGACCACACTTTTGTTGGAAGGGCGACAAAGGTGCCGTTCCCGTTTAACGGAACCCGCGGTAAGCGTGCCGTTTCGGAAAAACGCGGCCGGGACTGGATCCGTTCCCTTGCAGGTGCATAAAATACGCGGCAATTCTTCTGCAACAATAGGGGTTAAATACGCGACCGGCGTCTTTTGCGGCATCGGCCGATGTGGACCGGGCACGCGGGTTGCACCGTTCAGAGGGCCACGGGAGGTGACAGCCCTTGAACGGACCCTTTTCATGCAAAATATTCCGTGCCACGCTCGTAACGCTTGTATTCGTGGGCCTCGGCACTACGGTCGCGGCCGACCACGCGTCGGCGACGGAACTACGGGTTTCCGCCGCCATGAGCCTCAGACCGGCGCTTCAGAAGGCGCTTGTGCTGTTCGGGCGGAAGCATCCGGACATTGATGTGACGATGAACGCCTCTTCCTCGGGGAGGTTAAGGATGCAGATCGAGGCGGGCGCCCCCTGCGACGTCTTTGTGTCCGCTTCGTCCCGGGAGATGGATCTTCTTGAAGCCGCGGGATTTATCGTTGCCGGGACCCGCATGAATATCGCCGCAAATGAACTCGTAGTGATCGCACCACGCAGCGCCCATGACGACGTGAGACGGCTGGAGGATCTGATCGCCCCGCGGGTGCGACGCGTTGCCTTGGGCACGCCGCGGTCCGTGCCCGCGGGAATGTATGCGGAAGAAGGACTTCGTTATCTGGGGTTATGGGACGAACTTGCCGGGAAATTCGTATTCTGCGAACACGTACGGCAGGTCCTCGACTACGTGGTCCGGGCCGAAGTGGACGCAGGACTGCTCTACCGGACCGATGCGATGCTTCATCCGGACCATATTCGCATTGTCGCAACGCTTCCGGCTGAAAGTCATCGGCCGATCACCTACCCCGCGGCGGTGATTGCCGGGACACGGGCCCCCCGCGCGGCCCGCCTGTTTATGCGGTTTCTGGGTTCAGACGATCTGCGGGACATCCTCCGTGGGCACGGGTTTGTTGCAGGAGCAACACCATGACGGACATGACCCATTCCCTCCTGCTTTCACTCCGGGTGGCAACCGTTGCCACGACGGGTACCGTGGTGTTGGGCGTTGCGCTGGCATATTTCCTTGCCCGCACCCGGTGGAGGGGAAGGGAACTGCTTGACGTAGCCCTCACGCTTCCCCTCGTACTCCCGCCGACGGTAACGGGGTATTACCTTGTGGTGCTCCTCGGAAGGAGGGGTTTGATCGGCAAGTGGATATATGTCGCCACCGGGTGGAGCATCATGTTCACCTGGCAGGCGGCCGCCCTGGCGTCTTTCGTGGTCTCCCTCCCCCTCATGGTGAAGGCATCCCGCGCCGCCATTGAATCGGTGAACGAAACCCTTGTGCATGCCTCGTATACCCTGGGGCACTCGGAGTTTACCACGGCCGTGCACGTGGTACTGCCCCTCGCAAAACGGGGTATCGTTGGGGGCGCGGTACTCTGCTTTGCGCGGGCCATGGGCGAGTTCGGCGCAACCCTTATGCTCGCCGGAAACATCCCGGGCAGGACCGATACCGCGCCGATCGCCATCTATTCCCTGGCAGGGTCGGGCGAGTGGAGCCAGGCGAACCAGCTCGTCGCGCTGTTCACGGCCGTGTCCGCCGCTTGTCTGTTTCTTGCCGGCCGGATAACGAGGGGCGCCTCATGAAAGGCCTATCCGTTTCCGTGGAAAAAACCCTTCACGCCTTTCCCCTCCGTGTGCGGTGGGAAATGAGTGACGAAGTCGTGGTTCTGTTCGGCCCTTCCGGTGCAGGCAAGACTATGACGCTCAAGATGCTTGCGGGTCTCGAACAGCCCGACACCGGGTACATCCGCCTGGGAAGCAGCGTGGCATTCGACGACCGCCGATCCGTGAACCTGCCGCCTCAACATCGGCGGGTTGGGTATGTGTTCCAGAACGCGGCTCTGTTTCCCCACATGACGGTTGAGGAAAACATCGCCTTCGGTACGGGTTGTCGAAACTGGCGCAAACGTGTCGGATTCGTGAAACATCTCCTCGATGCCGTTCGGGTAAGCCACCTGGCCCGCCGCTATCCTTCGGCGATTTCAGGCGGTGAGGGCCAGCGGGTCGCCCTTGCCAGGGCCCTCGCCGGAACACCTCGGGTGCTTCTGCTGGACGAGCCTTTTTCGGCCCTGGACAAAGCTCTCCGCAAGGAAATGGGGGCACTGGTTCTTTCCCTGCACGAGCGCTTCGCGGTTCCTGTCGTCATGGTAACCCACGATCCTGAAGAGGCTAAGGTCCTGGGAGACAGAATCATCCACTATTGCGAGGGCCGAGCGCTTGATCTGGGTGCCCCGAGGAATCTGTCGGAAGACTTTTTCCGCCACGCGGGCACGGTTTCGGCAACCGCCAACGGAGGAAACGGAACGAGCCCCGTCTCGTTCGGCCTGAACTGAAAAGGAACCATGGTTGACGTAGATGAGAACATCGGGGCCGCCATGCCGGTCCGTATTGTCGATGTGACCAATAGGGACGGGATTCAGGCGGCGGGGGTTCACCTGTCGCCCTTTGCCCGGGTTATGGTTGTGGCGATGCTTGCGCGCGGGGTTGTCGCGGAAGCCGAGATCGGGTTTCCGTGTTTAGACCACGAAGGGGCTTACCTCAGAGCCGTAACGGCCCTTAAACGGAACGGCGCCTTGGGGAATATGGTGCTCACCGGATGGTGTCGCGCCACCGAAGACGACATTGTAACCGCGGTGGCCAACTGCCCGGACCTCGACGGACTGAACCTCTCGGTGCCGGTGTCGGACCTTTTGATCCGGGCAAAGTTTCAGGGAAACAGGCACTGGGTTGACATCAGGCGCAACGCGGTAGCCGCGGTGCGAAGAGCCCGGAGCCTGGGCCTTCGCACCGTAACCGTCAACATGGAGGATGCCTCCCGGGCCTCGCTCAGTCGCGTGGAAGAGTGCGGCCGGCTTGCCCTGGAGGCCGGTGTTGATCGGGTTCGCTATTGTGATACGGTCGGGGTCGAGAATCCGATCCGGCTTTATCGACGTATCGGCAGACTCGCAGCCCGGGGAATCGGGCCGTTGGCGATCCATTGTCACAACGACACCGGCATGGCCGTTGCCTGCTCCCTGAGCGCTGCTCAGGCGGCGCTGGAACAGGGATCGTCTCCGTTCGTGGACGTAACCGTCAACGGGATCGGTGAGAGGGCGGGCAACACCAGCCTGCTCACCTTCCTCCTCGCCCTCTGTTCAGGATCCGTGGTGAACGGCGAACCCGACGGCGTCTCGAGCAGGGGGGCCGACGCCTTGGCGCGGAACCTCCCTTACCGGGACATCCTCGAACAGGTACGGCGCGCAGGCCGGTACCTGGCCATGGAAACAGGCGCCTCCCTGCCGTTTCGCGAACCGGGAATCGGCGAGCAGGTTTTCCTTCACAGTTCGGGAATTCACGTGGACGGAATGTTGAAGGATCCCGCCAGTTACGAAGCGGTTCCGCGTCCCGAAAGCGGCATGCCCGGGGGGCACGCCTTCCCCGACCGACGATTCGTCCTCGGGCCCTACAGTGGGACGCACGCCCTGCAATACGTCTACGGACAGCTGGGCTCGGAACTCGACCGGCAGGAGGCGCGCGCCCTCCTGCCCCTGGTGCAACGGGTGATCATTCAGATGAAGCGTCCGGCCACCCCGGAAGAGCTTTTGTTCATCCGTCGACACCGCGGGATCGTCGAGGATCTCGTGACACCACGCGGGGCGTCCCGTCGATCGAATCTCCATCCGGCATCCCCCGCGGGGGTCGCATGACAGCCCGGAAATTTCATCAGGTTTCTACTGCGGACGTGAAATGCCCCGTGACTGCGGCGTTATCCTTGAAACGTGCGCTCAACGTACCGCGGGGTACGTTTCCGCCCCCTTTCCTGCGGATGCCTTGTATCACAAGGCATTACCCGCCCCCCCAACGAAACCCGATGAAACATCCGGGCTGACGGAATCCTCGGGTTACGTGCACGCATGTCCTTTTCCGCCAACATCGTCAACCATGCGAACCTTCCCCCCTGGGTCATCGGGTCCCGGCATTTCGCTTCGAACCCTCAACCGCTTGAACTCTGCGGTGTGAAATATGCCCAGCGCCGTCTCTTCGAGCGCCTCGACGAGATAGCCGATCCCGTGACCCGGGCCTTGACCTTTCACGACTACATGTGTGTCGCCTTTCAACTGCACCAGTGGCGGGACCACGCCACCGAGACGGCGAGAAAGGCGCTCAAGAACAGTTACCTCCGATTTCTCCGAGGCTGGATGTTCGACTCCAATTCCGTGGAAGGCGCCGTGCTCAAGGCCTGGGCGGAGAGCCGTTTCGGTCTGCCGCCCACCTTTCACAAGCACGTCCTCACCAGCCGTGACGATCCTGCCTACCAGCAATTCGCCGTTGATCGGATGCGGGGCATGGTTCGAACATCCGCGATTTACTCCCAGCTCGACCTGCTGTTCGAATACGTCCAGTACGAACTCGGCCGACGCCATCCGGACACTGTTTTTCTCGATCTATACCGAGGCGTCTACGACTTTCAGGAACATCACGTTATCGAGCAGACGAGGCGGAACCGCTATGTCGTGCAACTCAACAGCGTCAACTCTTTCACCGAGGATTTCGAACGGGCCTGGGAATTCGGTACGCGGGTGCTGAAGACCCGTTACCCAAGGTACAAGGTGGTCTATAAGGCAGGCATCCTCCCATCCTCGCTTCTCTCGGGCGAGGCCGAGGTCATCGTCCTCGGCGGGGAATGCGAGGTCGATGTTCTCAGCGGAGGGTAGAAGCGTGAACGGATTCGCCGCGGGCGAGGCGGGTTCGCCGGAAGACGTGTACCGGCGGGCCGAGGCTGCGTTTCTCGGTGTGGCCGTGGGAGACGCCCTCGGCGCCACCACGGAATTCATGACCCCCGGGGAAATTCGTGTCCGGTACAACGTGCACCGGAAGATAATCGGCGGCGGCTTGCTCAATCTGAAGCGCGGTCAGGTCACCGACGACACCCAGCAGGCGCTCTGTATAGCCCGTGGGCTCTGCATCACCGGTCAGTGTGATCTCCACGGACTGACCCCC
>CAYYSS010000216.1:0-5335 GCA_964474325.1 uncultured Nitrospirota bacterium | reverse complement strand
GCCCACGTGGCGGGAAGCCGCCCGGGCCACGTGACCGGCTTCGACATACGGGCTCGAATCCGCAATCGCCTCCATCTCGGCTTCACGGATAATACCGTTTATGGGCCTGAGCAGGGCGGAGAGTTTTCCATCCGAAGAACGGCACCGGAGTTCCTTTACGATCTCCGCCACGGCGCTGCGGGAAAAATCACGGGCCTCAAGCCGGAACCGGTCGGCCGGGATCCGCCCGAAGGCTTCCATATTCCGCCTCCGCACCCCCTCATGTCCCTCCCGCGCGATAATGGCGCCCCATTGTTCCTCCAGTTCCCGGTTGACCCCCTCCACTTCCTGCTTGATATACTGCACCAGTTCCCGTATGCGTTCCGGCGATTCGGGGACCTCGGAGCGGAGTTCAACGATACGCCCCCGGCCGTGAAACCGGCTCAGGAGCGCACCCTCACCCTCCTCTACCAGGTACCGATAGGTGTCGTGGTTACAGCTGGCAAACAGGATGAAACGGGCCGGAACCATGTTTTCCGAGCTGTCCGCAGAACTGCCCGAACGGCCCCCTTCAAGGCGGTACTCGCCGTTCTGCATGATTTCAAGGAGGTCGGGAACGAACCCGTTCTTTATCAGGGTCTTGAGTTCATCCACATAGATAATCGGGTATTTCGCGAGAGCGCCGATGAAGGCCCGTTTATGCGCCGGCGTTGCCAGCCCCCCGGATTGGTAGGGATCCCAGCGGAACCCCCCCTTCATCCCCTTTTCCGTGGGCTCGGCCACCCGTCCGAGCAGATGGCGCTCTTTGCGGGGATCGTACAGGAGTTCGGGAAGCATGGTGTGGAGTTCCTTAACTTCCGGTGAATCAGGTCCCCGGTGCCGTCCCTGGATCTTTTCCTGAGCATGGAGGTCCTGCTCCTTCAGATACAAAAACAGGGCGCCGAGAAGGCCTACACCGGTCAGAGCCACGGCGTAGGGCCAGAAGATTCCCGCGATCAATGAACAGAGCCCGATACCGAGGCAGAGGTTGCGCATACGCCGGACGTTTCCGATTTCCGGTTCGAGGGAAAACGTCGGCGCCTCCTGTGCGGCGTGGTTATAGGCCCGTATGGTAACGTCGACCAGCCGTTCGGCGTCTTCCGGCTCCATGCTGACGATCCGTACCCGGTTTCTGTCCCGGCCGGGGAGCGCTACGAGGGCGTCCCGTTGGCGGAGTACGTCCCCCATGGAACGGCCCATAACGTCTTCGAACATATTCGCCAGGAGGGATTTCCCGACGCCGGGTTTTCCGATAAGCAGTATATTGCCCCGGTTCTGGACGATGGACTTAACCGCCCGTTTCGCTTCGTCCTGAAATACCACCCGGTCCAGGGGACTGTCGGGAACCGTTACGGTTGCGGTGGAGTCGAAGAACGCCAGGGAGCGCTCAAGGCGGGCGGGATAGGCCAGCACCTCCTGAATCTCCCTTGGTATTTCGGTCGATGGGGTAACGGCCTTCATTGCCGAGGCCCCTCCGCGGGCCGGGGTGCGGCCAATGGCCCCGGGACGCCTGACGGACCGCTGCCCGGGGCTGCGGAAAATTCACTCAGAAGATAATAATCGCCGAACGGCGACGTTGTGGCTCTCGCCCTGACGGTCTCCACGAGTTCGGGGTAGTCGCGGGCGAGGGCCGTGAGTCCCCCGGTATTATGGAGCACGACGCCCGCGACCCCTTCGTTTCCACCGCCGCCTACCTCGTTACGATCGTAACTGAAAATACACAGGGAGACGCTTCCCCCGAGCCGTTTTAACAGTTGTTCCCGCGCCGGGCCGTTGATTCCCATTCGTGCGCAATCCTTCTCCAGCGTGAGGGGGCCGCTCATTTGATCAAAGGCCTGCCCGATGTGAAAGCTCTTTACCGTGACGGCGCGGGGGATCGTCTCGCCGCCAAGCGCCCGGGCAAGGGCGGTTTGAAAGATCTCGCTGAGATCAACGGCGTTTTGGAGCATGAAGAGCCGGTGGACCATGTCCGTGTTGTCAACGGCGAGGTGGCGTTTCCGGCGCGTAAATACCACCACGTCGTGCCGGTTATTGGCCAGGTGCCAGGCCGCAAGCGGATAAGCGTTCCAATGATTAAATCTCCGCACAAGTTCCGGCTTGAGTCGCAGGGTGATATTACTTCCGTACGCGTCACCGGGATCGACCAGAATTTCGACCCACGTGCCGAAGTTGTCTTCAAGATACCGGCGCTGTTGCTTGGGATCTCCGTTTATCCGAAGCTCTTTTAAGGCTCCGTCGAAGGCCAGGTATCGTCCGCGAATCGTCTCTACCCGGGACAGGTCCGTTTCCCTGAGCAGGCGGACCGGCTGGCTCTGCTCGACCAGGTAGGAGCGAAACCGACGGAGATAGTTTGACAGTTCCGGATATTCGGAGAAATCCAGGTTTCCGAACACATCAGGGGCCTCGGCCCGGACGACCTGGGCGTCCCGGTCGTCTCCGTTCTTACGGGTCCGACCCAGGAGGCCGAAGAACCGTCGCGCCGGTTTCAGAACCGCTTCGAAACCCACGAGAGGAGCCCACGTCCGGTTGGGAAGATGCAGGAATAGTGCGCGACCGAAGTCGGAGATTTCCCACCCCTCGGGCGGTCCGTCGCCCGCCGGGCGGCTGCACTGGGCAAGGAATTCGGCGCCCAGATCGCGCTTGCGGATAATCCAGATATCGGTCATCTTTTTGTTTCGGCTTTTGCCCTGCGATCTTTAACCCTTTAACCCGGGGCAGGCCGGTTTAGATTCTCTGCCCGTGACTCCTGCGCAGTTTGCAAAGAAGTTTATGCGGTTTGAAGGGCGCCCGTTTAATCGGGGCTCCAAGGCCGCCTTGGGGGCCGGGGCCGGCGGGGAATCCGGACTAACTCTGCCCCAGGCCCGCAACGAGGGCCTCCCGCATGCTGTCAACCGGAGCCCGGAGCCCGGTCCAGAGTTCAAAAGCAATGGCCCCCTGCCAGAGGAGCATCCCAAGCCCTCCCACGGTGCGGGCTCCGGCTTCGGCGGCCGCCTTGAGAAACGGTGTTTCCGCCGGGTTATACACCAGATCGCATACAACCGTATCGACGCCGGCACGGGTCGGATCGGCTGGTAGCGGATCGCCCGGTTTCAGGCCGAGAGACGTGGTCTGTACGACGATATCCGTCCGGGCGAACAGTTCGGGTTTTCCCCAGGGTGCGGTCTCGACGTTTCCACCATGGCCGCAGAGGTCTCCGACGAGACGATCCGCCTTCTCCGCCGTGCGGTTAGCGATCCGAACACGGGCGACCCCGGCGCCGATGAGCGCGGCGGATACGGCCCGTGCCGCCCCCCCTGCGCCGAGAACGAGTACGTCCCGTCCCGCCACCGTAACACCCGCCTCCTCGAGCGAACGGACGAAGCCCCGGCCGTCGGTGTTGTACCCCACAAGCCGCCCGTCTCTCAGAACCACCGTATTAACGGCGCCGATGAGCGCGGCCTCGTCGTCCACCTCGTCGAGAAACTCCATGACCCGCTCTTTAAAAGGTACGGTGATGTTTACCCCGTACATCCCCAGGGCACGCACGCTCGAAACGGCCGCACCGAGATCCCCGGGCTGGATGAGAAAGGGCAGGTAACGGGCGTTGAGGCCGGTGGCCGCAAAGGCCGCGTTATGCATGGCCGGCGAGAGGGTATGGGCGATGGGATGGCCGAAAACCCCGGCAAGGCGTGTGGAGCCGTCGATAGCATTCATTGTTTCAATTCCTCCCATAGGGCCTCGGGTCCGGGCTCGACAACCCGCACCGTCGCACCCGACCGTGCGGCCACGGATTCAACCGTGACGTCGTCGAGAAAAACCCTGTCGCCCTCCCTGAGCATAACCGATGGGACGATTACCCGGTCGGCGGAACGGTTCCGTAGAGCCGTTACCACATCCTTCCCGGTAAGCAGTCCGGCTACCGTGACTTCGGGACCGAAAAAATCGTTTTCCACGCCCACAACGGTTACCGTTCGACCGGGCAGAAACGGCGTCATCCGGCGAACGGTTTCCGTTAAAAACCGCTCGAACGATCTGCCGGTTATCACGAGGACGTTCTGGTCCCGTTTCGCCGCGGACCGCAGGTCCATACAGGCGAGCCGGTGGAAAAAATCCTGTACCAGCCCCACGCCGTTTTCTATCTGCGGAAACTCTCCGTAGTCCTCAACCGGGGGAAACGGGCGGCGCGCCCGCAGGTAGAGTTCGTCGGACCCGAAGACAAAGGGATCGTCGCATTCCGCCCGGAACCGTGCCTGATGGGTTTCAATCGTATCGAGGGCCGCTTCGGCGTCGGAACGCCCGAGGGGGCGAAGGTCGCTCGTTCTGTATTTCGTGAGTCCTACGGGTACCACCGCAAGGGACGCCACGGAGGGATAGAGACCGCCGAGTTCGCGGATACTCCGGTCCAGGACCGCGCCGTCGTTCAGTCCGGGACAGAGTACGATCTGCGTATGCATGCGGATCCCCGCTTCGGCGAAGCGTCGGATTTCCGCCATGACGTCTATCGGGCGGGAACTCCGCAATAATTCCCGCCGCACAACGGGGTCGGTGGCGTGGACCGAGATGTAGAGCGGACTCAGGCGTTGTTCGATTATCCGCGCCCGCTCTTCTTCGCTGAGATTGGAAAGGGTTATGTAATTTCCGTAGAGAAACGACAGACGATAATCCTCGTCTTTTACATAAAGACTCCGCCGCATACCCCGGGGGAGTTGGGAGACGAAGCAGAATACGCACTTATTTTTGCAGGTTTTCGTCCGAAACGGTTCCAGTTCGAAGCCGAAACCGCCGCCGGAATCCAGGGTGATCGTGAAACGTTCGCCCGTTTCTTCCCGGCTGAATTCCAGTGTCCGGGCCTCCCGGTCGTCGTAAAAAAGGAGATCGATTTCGTCACGTACGCGGTGGCCGTTCAGGAAACGCAGCCGGTCACCGACACGGATGCCCGCCTGTTCGACGGGACAGCCGGGTTCGATTGACGCAACGGGAACACCGGTGTTTCGCAAATCGGAAGAAGTCACCATGTCGTCGTCATACACGCGGCCGCCGGAACCGTGTTTTATGCCACTGCAAGGTAAACCCTATTGTTGCAGAAAAATTGCCGCGAAAAGGGCCGGCGGGATCAAAGAAATACGCACGGCCACTACTTTTCCTGAAACGGCGAACGGGTCCGGGCACCGTACGGTAAACGCCACGAAATGTGAATTCCTGCACCATTACTCAGACCTGCGCCCCGCCGCTGTTTCAACCAATAATAACGCCGCGAAGCGGATTTTTTTGAGGCCGCCGGAACCGTGTTTTAGTAGAGTCGATACCTGGCGCGGTTCCCGCAGGGTTGGGGAGTAGC
>CAYYSS010000215.1:0-5345 GCA_964474325.1 uncultured Nitrospirota bacterium | reverse complement strand
GGGTTCGGCGCCGACTGACCGAGTCCGCAGAGGGAGCCCTGGACCACCCGGGTCCCCAGTTCTTCGAGTTTTTCCAGATCCCCCGGTTCTCCCTTCCCGGTGGTGATGCGTTCGAGAATTTCCAGCATCTGGTACGTCCCCACCCGACAGGGCGGGCACTTGCCGCAGGACTCGGCCTGGGTGAACGAAAGAAAGAACTTCGCCACGTCCACCATGCAGTTGTCTTCGTCCATGACGACCATGCCGCCGGAACCCATCATGGCACCGACTTTCTTGAGAGAGTCGAAGTCCACTTCCAGGTCCAGGTGTTCGGCCCCCAGACAGCCCCCCGAAGGGCCCCCCGTCTGGATCGCCTTGAACGCCTTGTCGCCGAGAATACCGCCGCCGATGTCGTAGACGATCTCCCGGATTTTGATCCCCATGGGAACTTCCACAAGGCCCACGTTTTTCACCTTGCCCGTAAGCGCGAACACCTTGGTGCCCGGCGAGCCCTCGGTGCCGATTTCGCGGAACTTATCCGCGCCGTGCTTAATGATATAGGGAACGCATACGTAGGTCTCGATATTGTTCAGATTGCTCGGGTACCCCCAGAGGCCGCCGCCGGTCTCCGAAAGCCGGGGAGGACGCGGCCGGGGAAACCCCCGCTCGCCTTCAATGGACGCGACCAGGGCCGTGGACTCGCCGCAGACGAAAGCACCCGCCCCTTCCCGGATGGTTATCGAACAGCTGAAGTCCGTTCCCAGGATGTTTTCGCCCAAAAGTCCCAGTTCCTCGGCCTGTTTAATAGCGATCTCCAGGTTCTTGACCGCCAGGGGATACTCGTGCCGCACGTAAATGAACCCGTAACGGGCCTTGATCGCGTAGGCGCAGATCAGCATCCCTTCGAGCAGACCGTGGGGATCGCCCTCCATGATCGCCCGGTCCATAAAGGCCCCCGGATCCCCTTCGTCGCCGTTTGCAACCACAAAGCGAATCGGGTTGGGGTCCGCCACGAGGTGTTTCCATTTCCGTCCCGCCGGGAACCCGGCCCCTCCGCGGCCCCTGAGATTCGCCTTGTCCACCTCGTCGAGAACATCTTCGGGACTCATGGACTCCAGCATCTTGGCAAGGGCCTCGTAGCCGCCCACGGCAATATAATGGTTGATATTGTTCGGGTCGATCACCCCGTTGTTCCGGAGAGCGATCCGATGCTGTTTCTTATAAAACGGCACCTCGGAGACCCGTTCGACCGGCTGGGTCAGGATGTCGTCCCGGTAGAGGTGCTGACGGAACGGTACGCCGCCCTGAATCGTCGAACTCACGATGCCGTCCATGCTCCGGGGCTGTACCCGCTGGTAGAAGATATCCTGGGGTTCGACCCGCATCACCGGCCCCTTCTGGCAGAGGCCCTGACACCCGGTCTTTACTACATCCACCTCAACACCCCGGCCGGCGGCTGATTCCTCGAGGGCCGCTACCGCCTTCTTGGCGCCCGAGGCCATGCACGCCGTCCCGCAACAGGCGCGTACCCGCGGGGTTCCCGGCTTGAACGTCTCTTCGGCAAGGACCTTCCGGAGATCCTTAAGATCGTCAATCTTAGCGAGTTTTCCCATACCTAGGCCTCTTCTTTTACCATGGCGATGATCTCGTCGACCCGTTTGTCGTCCACTTCGCCGAGTACGTCTTCGTTCACCGTCGCAACCGGCGCCAGGCCGCAACACCCCACGCACCCCACGGTCTCCAGGGTCATGGAAAGATCCGGCGTGGTCTCGCCCTCTTTGACATTGAATTCCTCTTCCAGGGCTTTCATCACTTCACCCGCACCCCGTACGTGACAGGCCGTGCCCATGCAGACTTTGACCACTTTCCTGCCCCGGGGCGTGAAATAAAAGTGTTTATAAAACGACGCCGCGCTGTAGACGTCCGCCATGGGAATCGCCAGCTCCCGGCTGAGTTTTTCCAGTACCTCGGCCGGCAGGTAGTTATATTCCGCCTGGAGTCTCTGAAAGGCGTTGATTAAAAGACCGTGGCGCTTCTGCTTGTCGGTTAGAACCTCGCCGACCTTGCCGATGCGCTCGTCCACGTTGATGTTGAGTTCCATAGTGCCTCCCTCGCCTCCGAACCCTAGTTACCGACCGTGGGCTTGGCGCCGCTCTTATCGATTTCCCGGCGGGCCGCCATGTCGAGAAGAACGCGTTCGGCGCCGAACTTGCCCGGCTCGTACTTGCGGAGTTTGAGGTTCTCCCTGGCCTTGTCGATATATTCGAGGGTTATCTGAAGCATCTTTTCCGGATCGGGCTCGAAATGCATCGCACCCATGAATCGCTCGAACCAGACCTCGGTCATGATACGCTCGCATTCTTTACTCGCACCCACGGGCGATTTCCCCCCGAAGATGACAGGAATGCCGGAGGCGGCAAAATAACAGCCGATGGCAATAGCTTTTTCACTCATCCACTCGGGGGCGACACCCACGGCGGGCATCCCGCCGATTTCGTCGGAAAGTCCCTCCTCGGCCGCCATCGCCGCCGCAACCGTAAGAATCCGCGAGTTGTCGACACAGGCGCCGAGATGGAGAATCGGCGGAATCCCGATGGCTTCGCAAACCTCGCGCAGTCCGGGCCCCGCCATCTCGAGGGCCGTTTCCGGCGTAAGGTGTCCGGCCTGCGCGCAGGCCGCGGAACCGCATCCGGTGGACACGATCAGGACATCGTTGCGGATAAGCTCGGTGGCGATGTAGGTATGGAGTCCCGTGGCCTGGACCCGGGGGTTGTCGCACCCGGCAAGCCCCACCACTCCGCGGACACGGCCCGCAACGATCGCATCGTTCAGCGGCCGGAAGGAACCGCGCCACGTGCCGCCCTGCATATATTCGATGTACTCGTGGGAAAACCCGCCGATGAGGGACGTCTTTTCCGTGATATGGCTTCCCTTCTTGGTCCGCTTCGGGAAGTTATCCACAGCCATCCGCACGATCTTCTCCGCGGTCTCCCGCGCGTGGTGTTCGTCGTACTCCACGTGGACCGCCCCCTGCATCTTCGCTTTCGGGCTCGTGGTGATCACCGTTGTGTGGAACTTCTTCGAAAGTCCGCCGATCGCAGGCATAATGCACTGGACATCCACGGTCATGGCGTCCACCAGGCCGGTCATGATCCCCAGTTCCTGGTTCGTGAATCCGCCGGCAGTGGGAATACCGTGACGCATGAGCACCTCATTGGCGGTACAGCACATCCCGCCCAGGTTGATCCCCTTGGCGCCCTTGGACTTCGCGTACTCGATCATCTCGGAAGACGACGCCACATCAACGATGATCTCGGCAAGGGTGGGCTCGTGGCCGTGGACCACCAGGTTGACCTCGTCTTCCTTGAAAATACCGAAACTCGACTCGGCCTTGATGGGTTTCGGCGTACCGAAGAGTATGTCGCTGATATCGGTCGATATCATACAGCCGCCCCACCCGTCGGCAAGGGCCGTGCGAAGGCCCTGCGTGAGCAGGTGGTCGGGGTCGTGGTCCACACCGATCGCCGTCCGGTGCATGGTCTCCACAACCTCCCGGTCGATGCCCCGGGGGGTGATCCCGTACTGTTTCCACCGCTCCTGGGTCTTCTGGGGCGCCCGCTTGCAGTAATTGATCTCGCCTTTCTGGCGGCCGAAGTCCTCGAGGAAAGTCAGCGCGACATCCTTTGCGACGTCGTTGATCTCCCGGCCTTCGAACTCGATATCGAGGATACCGGCGACTTTATAAAGTTTCTTTACGTCTTTAATCTGAAAATCCTTTGCCTCGCCGGTAGCCGCCGCAAGCAGGGTATTCGCCATATCACGGGCGTGGTCGGAGTGGGCAGAGGTTCCGGCGGCGATCATTCGCACGAAATTCCGTGCGGCGATCGTCGAAAGCTCCGCGCCGCAGACGCCTCGGCCCTCGGCTTCGGCGTTCTTACCGACCAGCCGGCACGGCCCCATGTGACAGACACGGCAGCACGCACCCGTTTCCCCGATAGGGCAGGGTTTCATGTCCGCCGCCCGATCGAAGCAGGTCTGTATGTCATTGGATCGGCCCCATTCCATAATCTCGTCGGCATGGGGAATCGCACTTTTCTGTAATCGGCTCATTATTACGCCTCCTCAGTTTACAAGCGACTTGTCAAAACCCCGACGCAACCACAATTACCATGGTGGCTTTCGTACGTTCGGGATGCGGCTTTGTTACGAAAATCTACGCTCGTAACATTAATTGAAAAAAACCAAGAGATATGAAATATAAAAGACCCCTTTCCGGTCTGTCAAGTTACCGCGAACAGACGGGCCTGTTCCTTAAAAGGGGAAATATTTATACAGGAATGCGGAACCGCAAAACTGTTTTCCCGGGTTCCGTCATCATCTGAACTTCTGCACCTCGCCCACGGGTTCAACGAAAGGGACGTCTTCGCCTCGGTCGAGTTCCTCATCGTCCACGAACTCGTCCTGGTTTTCCTCTGCGGCCTCCTCCCCGTACCACTCGTCGAATTCCTCGTCGTCCCGGTATTCGGCCCGACTGGGGATGCGTCGCCGTACCGGCGCCCTCCGGGACCGGGACGCAGAGACCTGCCGTCGGGTCGGCCGGGAAACCTTCTGCGTTTTTGATCGGGGCGTTTTTTTCGTCGCGACCGCAGAAACACCTCCGAGTTCGGGCTTATAAACCTCCAGCCGCGAAATCGTGCCGTCGGGTCCATAGTTGACACGGAAATTCTTCGTATCCAGGAGGCGTACGAGGCGGGACAACGCCCGCTCAATAGGCACGCGGGAGAAACGAACGGTGATTTTCCTCTCGCCGTAGGCCCGATCAACACGGGCCTCGAAACCCGCCGCGGCTCCTATCTCGGCAAAGAGTTCGGGGGCCGGCATATCTTTAACGTCGACCCAGAGCCGACCGTCCTCGACATGGATATCGCCGAGGGACACGGACTCTACCCTCTCGTCGACGATGCCCCCGGAGGGCGATTCCGGTTTTTCAACACCCGGCGTCGCCGGACCGGCGCCTGCGGCGGGGCCGGCCAGCAAGATCGCGGCCAAGGACAGGACGATTACGCCCCCGGCCCACGGCAACCGCTCTCGTCGGGCGGGTCTCGGATTCATCGACCGCATTGTTTAGTTTAACCCGAATTTCTCATGGTGGTCTGCAGCGAGGGGGCGGAAAGGGCCGGAGGCGCCGGGGAGAGGCTATGGGCTATGGGCAAGGGGAGAGGCGGGAGAAGTGGAAAGTTGGCAGTCGGCAGTCGGCGGTCGGCGGTCGGCGGTTGGCAGTCGGCGGTTGGCAGTCGGCGGTTGGCGGTCGGGGGTTGGCGGGCGGCGGTTGGCGGTCGGCGGTTGGATGTGGGGTCGTGGGGTGG
>CAYYSS010000214.1:0-5418 GCA_964474325.1 uncultured Nitrospirota bacterium | reverse complement strand
CATGTCCTGGGTGTAACCGATGTACCAGACGTCATCTCCTCCCGTGCCATCGGTCGCGGCATAGACAACGTCGTCTGCAGCCTCGCCCCAGCTCAAGCCCACACGCCGGGATTTCTCTATGACCTTTACGTCGGCGTCGTCCGCCACCCACCGCTGCTGGTACGGGAGGAGCACGCCGGGAATGTCTGATTCCCGCACGGTCTGAATGTCTTCAAGTGCGGTGCTATGTGCCAATGCCCAGGATCTCCTTTCTGATCCGCGCGGCCGTCGCCGGTGTAAGCCCGGCGGACTTCGTGAGCTTCTCCACTTTCTCCGCCGTCTTGGCGATTTTCTTCCGTAGTTCGCTCTTCCACTTCTCCCGGGCAACCGACGACATCTGGAGCCGGGCGAAATCCCCGAGTATCCTGGGGATCGCCTTGAGGTCAACGCCGCCCTCCATCAAGAGTTCGAGCACCCTCTGGTTGAAAAGCTTGGCCGCCGCTTCCTCGAGCACGAGTCCCTGCTCGGGGTCGCCCACCAGGGCTTTCGCCTGGTCCTCCATCACCCGCAGGCGCTGGTAGGTCTCGAAATACTCCTTCGAATACCTGCCGATCGACGATCGGGATATGTCGTAGCCCTTCTCGCGGAGGAACAGGGCAATATCGTCAAGCGTGACATCCGGCTCGATAACCAGGCGGTCCACCTGCTCCCGGATTTCGTCGGGCAGGTGGTGTACCTTGCCGTGGCGCTTGCCCTTCGTGTGCTTGGTCCCGCTCACCTGAGTTCCCGCTCCACCGCGGCGATGTCCTCGAGGACCTGCCGGAACTCTGCCTGTATCGTCTGCAGTTGTTTCGCCGCCTCGGCCACCTCGTCGGTATTGATCTCATCGAGGCGGGCCAGGGGCGGCAGGCCCAGCCGGATCGCCCGCATGAGCGCCCCCGCCGACGCCACGAGCGACGCCCGCCGTTTCCGAAGTTCCTCCAGCCGCCCCTTGAGCTGAAGCCGTTCCGTATGTAGGCTCATCAGTCCTTACCTCCCGGCCCCTTCTCCCTCACCACGGGGCAGAACATGTTGTTGTTGATCTTCTCGATCAGTCGGGTCTGTACCTGGGTGTTCAGGTGGATGATCCCCGCAAGTTCCGACGCAAGGGCTTGATTCTCTTTGAGCGCCCTGTCGTAGTCCTTCACCAGGCCCACGTTGTTCTCGTAGAGCTGCTTAATCGATGCGACGTCTTCCCGGTAATGCTCCAGGACTTTCCGCATCCGTTCCTCGTTCTTCGTAGTCGAGTCACGGTAGAGCTGCGCAACGGTTTCGATTCTCCGGTCCTGGTTACGCGCCCCTATGGCCGCGAACACCCACGGCCCGATAACGGCCACCAGGATCACCAGGCCTACGGGCCAGGCCCCGATGGTCTTTACGATCTGCGCGATCGCGGTCAGCGCCGCTATCTGCTCGGCCGACATAGGCGCCCCCTACCTGCAGTGAGCCAGGTCCACGCCGGCAGCCACCGCCTCGGCGCATACGAGCCGCAGGTCCTCGGCCAGGGACAACGCCTCCCGCCGCGCCTCCCCGAGCGCGATCGATTGGTCAACCAGGAGTTGATTGAGGCTGGCTATATCCGGGCAGGCCTCCGGCGGAATGGGGGCGACGTAGCCGCACAGAGCTATGTCGCCCCCGGAGGGGAGCCAGGAATCGAAGGTGCGCTGCCTCGAGGCGTCAAGGCCGAGAATATTCAGGGTCCCGCCGAAGGGGGCCCCGTCCCAGCCCGCGGCTATGGGCTCGGCGAGCCCCGGGGCGCTCACCAGGGCCGCCATACCGTCGTAGACTGTGACCGTGAGCCCAGGGATAAACACCGGCTCACCCTCGCACACCACGGCCGTACCCCGGATCACCAGGGGTTCCGCGGCCTCGGCGCAGCCCCTGAGTACGGACAGCAGCAGGATAAGCGCGAGCGCAGCGGCGAATACCGCCGCAACCCGCTGCCCCTCGTCGAGCCCCCGCCAGAACTGCTTGATCTTTCGCATCATGTCATTTGCCATCATGGCTTACCTCCCGTGATTGTTTGCACCAACTTATTCCGCACGCCGCTTTTCTCGAACGAGCGCCCGACCACCCAGGTCGAACAGATACCCGCCCAGGCCCACCAGAATTCGTGGGGGAGCTTGAGGTCGGGCATGAGGGTATCGAGGGGCGATCCCTTCACCGCGAGCCAGATCCACGCGGCCATCGGCATCACCACGTGTACCAGGGCGATGAACACCAGGCCCACGTACACCACCGTCGGCCGGGCCCGCTTGGTGTAGTTGTCACCCTGGGAGAGTTCGGCCACCATGATGGCCTTCTGGGCGTCCATCACGGCGTTCTCGCGGGCGGCGAGGAGCTGTTGCAGTTCCATGGCGGCTTTCGTCCGGTCCTCCTCGCTCATCGCCGGCGGAAAAAACCGGTCGACGATGCTCTTGGCGAAATCCGCGATCGGTCCGAGTCCGGTCAGGTCCATGCGATCACCCCGTGATCAGGTCCGCCCAGTACATCAGGATCCGGCGGACGTAAGTGCTGGTTTCCCGCGCATGTTCCCCCGTCACCCGGGGCAATGCGGCGATGATCGAACGGTAGTCGCTCGCCCCGCCGGCGCGTTTCTGTGCGGCCAACATGTGCCCGAGTCCCGCGTTATACGAGGCCAGGGCCAGACACACGCGATCGATTGCGGGGCGGGGGGCCGTCCACTCAGAGTGCAGGCCGGCGAGATAATGGGTCCCCACGGCGATGGACGCCGATGGGTCAAAGGGGTTGCTGCCGGCCAGGCCGATGCGGCCGGCCACCATCTCCCAGGTATCCGGCATGATCTGCGCAATCCCCCGGGCGCCGGCGGGGGAGATGGCGTGGGGGTCCAGGCCCGATTCGGCGATGTACTGGGCCTTGACAATCCGCCAGTCCAGGTCGTCGAAGACGTCGTGCACGGCGGCCCTGATACGAGCGTCGTATTCGGCCGTGTAGTCTCCCATCGTCCCCTCCCTCGTTCCGTCCCCCAAAGATTGCCCCGACTCTGCCGGGGCCATGTGGAGGTTGAAATGTTAGGGAGAGGTTACGCTGAACGGGCGGAAGGGGCCTATACGTAACGTTTCGGTACTGTGGTTGCCATTGAGGAGCTACGCGGCGTGGTCGGAAAAGAGGTCCAGAACCTGCTGGGGGGTCTCGTCTACTGCCGATAGAATATTCGTTATCTGCCGATCCGTCAACTTGTATTTGAGCGCGAGGCTCCGAAGGGTATACCGCCCGGTATCGTAATCCGCCCGGATGCGTTTATTCCGCACGTCCCTCCGGAGCCCGTCGCACTTCGGGATCTTGATATATGTCCCCGCGTACCGCTCCGCAATCAAGAGCGCCGCCTCCACACCCACCAGCTCGGCCAGATCCTTCAGATCCCCTGGCAGGTGTTCAATGATCTCAGCGTCGGTCACTCGCTCGTCTTTCGTGGGCCGCCAGGGCGCGCAGGCATGTGCGGCACGTGGGCGCCATATTGGTCTCGGCCAGGTAGATCGCCGCTCGATTTTCGATCCTGCACCAGGTCATGCCTTTTAGCCAGCGGCGGCGGCCGTCGGCGTCCTTCAGGCCCTCGTCACCGCCCTGGAGCGCATGTATCCGGCGGCCTGCTGCGACTGAGCAATGATACGTCAGATTCATCACGCAGCCTCCTCCCGCCCCCGGAGGGCGTGGAGTTCCATCAGGGCAAGAAACCGGCCATGCCCGCTCGTGTGAGGGTCGTCGATGAACCGCCGGAGCGCCCGCTCCTCGAGGCGGCAGACGTGGCAGACCAGGTCTGCCGCCTTTGTCCTGGTACCGCACCAGGTACAGGGCCCCTCGGGGCCGTCCACCCGGGCGACGATCTCCGGCCGCTTGTTCGGCCGGCAAGCGTGGCGGGCGAATGCCTTCTGCCCCTTCGTTCGTTTATTCATTGTTCGCCCCTCCGTAATCTCCCCGCCGTTCCAATCGGACCAGCGCCTTCTTAAGTTCTTTCGTGTGCCACATGTCCAGCCACCGCCAATGGTCGACCCCGACCCGCTCAAACATCCGCTCGGCCAGGCGGTTCACCTTCTCGTCCCACCGCTCATTCCCGAACCTCTGCCGGGCCAGGTCCTCGATCTCCCGCCGCAGCCCCTCCATCGACGGCGGTTCCCGCTTCCTCGGCGCCGCCCGCCAGTCTGCGCCCTTCAGATGCTTGAGCAGGCGGGCAAGCTGCACCTCGTTTGCGCGGCTCAATCGGGTACGGATGATCCCCGGCGCGACCTCCTCCCGGAGCGCCTCCGCGTCGATGCCCCGCCGGGCGGCCTCGGCGAAGCAGGCCGCGATCAGGCCCGCCCGCCCCCGCCCCTTAGCCATGCCGCCTCCCGAACCCCGGCAGCGCACGCGAGATCAGCTCCCGCACCGCCCCGTCGTCCATCCGTTCGCCGCCGACCTCCGGCCGGGCGGCGCCGACGGCGGCGCGGTTTCTCTGGTGCATCCGGTCGATCTCCTCGCGATCCTCGCTTATTTTCTCCCGCCGCTCGCAGATCGACACCAGGATTTTCCGCAGATAGTTGTGGTTCCGGAGCGTCGACGGCTCCTGGTTGCAGACGGTGGCCACGCCTGCGAGGATGTCCGAGGCCGCCAGTGGGTAGGGTTTGCCGTAGTATTCGATTCTCCCGGCGCGCATCCAGCCCACCAGCTCCTGGAGGAGCCGGAGGTGCTTGCGGTCGGCGAGCTGGCCGCCGGGACTCCGGAATAGATCCATGTACTCCCGGACCTGCCGGGCCGCGTCGCGATCGAGGTCCTGGTAGATCATCAGGATATCCCGGACCACAGTGTTCATTGAGACCGCATTCAGGTCGATCGCCTTGCCGCACTGCGGGCACCGGATCTTCACGCCGCCTTCCTCCCTTGCGCCTCGCTCAACACCCGCTCGGCCGCCGCTACCTGCGAATCCTCGGCCGCGGCCCGGAGCCGCATGCGTCGCCGCAATTCCCCGTCGATGATCGACAACGCGAATATCAGCACACCGTCGGAGACCCCGCCCACGGAGGTCATGAGCCGCCGGATCACGGCGAGTTCGTTTTCCGTAAATTCGTCAGAGTACGGCATGCGTCGCCTCCCGTATCCTGTACCTGCCCGCCCGGCGCCCCACGTAATCGCGATCCTCACTGCAGGCCACCGGATGACCGTGCCCCTCGGCGAAGTGCCGGCCGCAGGCCACGCACCGGTAGCCCCGCTCGACGAGCACGTTGATCCCCGGAACCGGCCGCGGCCTACGCCGCTTTTTCGGTCTGCTCATCTTCCGTTTCCGTGCCCTTCAGGTATGCGTCGACCAGCTTGTCTATCTCCGAGTCCGTGGGTTTGATCACGACCTCGTCGCCGGTCTGCCGCACGACGCCAATGCCTCACTTGCTACTCAGCCAAGTTCAACAA
>CAYYSS010000213.1:0-5436 GCA_964474325.1 uncultured Nitrospirota bacterium | reverse complement strand
CTCGTTGCGGGCTTTCAGTTCCTCAAGGTATACCGATGCCCGGAACATGAACATCCCGCTGTTCCAGAAATATCCCCCTTCGGCCAGGTAGGCCTCGGCGGTTTCCCGGTCGGGCTTTTCGACGAAACGGTCCACATCGAAGATCGTGACCGGCGAGCGGTCCCCGAGGGGAAGCGCGGCCCCTGCCTTGATGTAACCGTAGCCGGTCTCGGGACTCCGGGGGGGCACGCCGAAGGTGATAAGCCTTCCGTCTTCGGCCACGGAGATACCCGCCTCGACGACCGCGCGAAACTCCTCTTCGTCACGCACCACGTGGTCGGCGGGAAGGACCAGGAGGACGGGATCGTCGCCGTCGGCCGAAAGGAGGAAGGCGGCTGTAGCCACGGCCGGAGCCGTATTCCGGCCGGCCGGTTCGAGAACGATCGCCCCCGGGACAATACCCGCTTCCCGCAGTTGTTCCGCTACGAGAAAACGGTGGTGCTCGTTTGCCACGACGACCGGCCCCGTCCCGCCGGAGACCGCGACCGCCCTGAGGGCGGTGTCCTGTAACATGGTCCGCTCGCCTACCAGCGGCAGGAGCTGTTTCGGATAGAGTTCCCGGGAAAGAGGCCAAAGTCGCGTACCCGATCCGCCTGAAAGAATTACCGGGACAATCATGAAAAAACAATAGCACAGCGTAACGGCGCGCGTCCAAGGCGGAGGGGAGGGGCCGGAGGCCCGGGGAGACGGGAGACGGGAAAAGGGAGACGTTTTTCTATTTCTATACTTCTAACTTCTAACTTCTTCCCTCTCCCTTCCGACAGCAGTTACCAGTCACGAATCACGGCCGTTCCCCCCGCCCTCCAACAGTCCCAGGATCTCCTCTGTCTTTTTTCGCATCAGCGGTTCGTCGGCCCGCGACTCCACGTTGAGGCGCACCACCGGCTCGGTGTTCGACGACCGCAGGTTGAACCGCCAGGTTCCGAACGCCATGCTCAGGCCGTCGGTATGGTCCACGTTGTCCGCTTCGCCGCGGTAGTGTTCCTCCACCCGGGCGATCGTCGCGGCGGGATCGGCCAGGCGCCGGTTTATCTCCCCGCTTGCCGGAAACAGGGCCGCGCGATCCGCGACCAGACGGCTGAGCGGCAGACCCGTCGTGCTCATCCGTTCGGCAACCAGGAGCCAGGGGATCATGCCCGAGTCGCAGTAGGCGAAATCCCGGAAATAATGGTGGGCGCTCATCTCGCCCCCGTACACGGCGTCTTCCGCCCGCATGCGTTCTTTAATAAAGGCATGGCCCGTTTTGGTCCGGACCGGGATACCGCCCTGCGCGCGAACGATATCGATGGTATTCCAGATAAGGCGGGGGTCGTGGACGATACGGGAGCCCGGGGCCTTTTCAAGGAACGCCCCGGCAAGGAGCCCCACGATGTAATACCCTTCGATGAACCCGCCCCGCTCGTCGAACAGAAAACAGCGGTCGAAGTCCCCGTCCCAGGCAACACCCAGGTCCGCCCCGTGCCTGCGCACCGCCTCCGCGGTGGCGTTGCGGTTTTCGGGAAGCAGGGGGTTCGGTACCCCGTTCGGGAAATTGCCGTCCGGTTCGTGATGCACCTTAATAAACGAAAACGGCAGGCGATCCTCGAGGAGGTCCACAATCCGGCCGGCCCCGCCGTTTCCGCTGTTTACAACGATACGGAGGGGGGACAGGCGGTCGGCGTCCACATACGAAAGCAGATGGTCGCAATACGCGGCCGAAGTGTCCAGGGTCTCGCGGCCGCCGGGGACCCGGGCCCGGAAAAACCCGCCGTGTTCCACGAGATCCCGTATGGCAAAAAGCCCCGTATCGCCGCTTATGGGCCGGGCGTCTTCCCGGACGAATTTCATGCCGTTATACTCCCGCGGGTTGTGGCTTGCGGTTACCATGATACCGCCGTCCATCCCCTGAGAAAACGTGGCGAAATAGACCTCTTCGGTCCCGCAGAGGCCGATATCGAAGACCGTGGCGCCCGACTCCCGAAGGCCGTCGGTCAGGGCCTCGGCAAGCTCTCCGCTTGAAAGGCGCACGTCCCGGCCGACGACGACCCGCCGGGGCTTGATAAAGGTCCCGTAGGCCCGGCCGATCCGTCGGGCAATATCGGGGTTCAGGTCCTCCGGAACCCGGCCGCGGATGTCGTAGGCTTTAAAACAGGAAAGGGGCATGGGGGAAAAGGGAGAAGGGAAGGATAGGGAGACGGAAGAAGGAAGACGGGAGAGGGGAGAAGTAAAGTCCTTTCACGTCTAACGTCTCACGTCTCACTTCCGCCGAAGGCGGTTGGCGGTTGGCGGTTGGCGGTTGGCAGTTTCGATTCACCATTCACGTTTCACCATTCACGTTCTTTTACGCCCGCACGATGTTCTTCCGCCGACGGATGTTCTTTGTGGCGTTCCGGGTGTCCACCACAAGCCGGGCGTGGCGGGCAACCAGGGCATAGTCCACGTCCGTATGATCCGTAGCGATCAGAACGCAGTCGTAGCGGGCCACGTTCTTCGGCGTAAGGGGCACCGATTTCATTGCCAGGTCGTAGCGCCGCGTGGGTTTCGTCCGGGGGATGTGGGGGTCGTGATAGTCCACCCTGGCGCCCCGACTCCTCAGCAGTTCGATCAGTTTGAACGAGGGGGATTCCCGGGTATCGTCCACATCCTTCTTATAAGACAGACCGAGGACCAGCACCCGCGCACCCCTGACACCCCGGCCCCGGTCGTTCAGGGCCTCCACGGTCCGGTCGATCACGTAATAGGGCATGGCGGTGTTGATCTCGCCGGCGAGTTCGATGAACTTCGTGTGCATATCGTACTCCCGGGCCTTCCATGTGAGGTAGAAGGGATCGATGGGGATGCAGTGCCCCCCCAGGCCCGGCCCCGGATAAAATGCCTGAAACCCGAACGGCTTGGTCTTCGCCGCTTCGATCACCTCGAAGACGTCCATGTCCATGCGGTCAAAGAGGATCTTCAGTTCGTTGACGAGGGCGATGTTCACGGAGCGGTAGATGTTCTCCAGGAGTTTCGCCGCCTCGGCGACCCGCGTGGACGACACCGGCACGGTTTCGGTGACAACGGCGTCGTAGAGGGCGCAGGCAAGCTTCCGGCAGGCAGGGGTGAAGCCCCCCACCACTTTAGGAATCGTACTCGTTACGAAGTCCGGATTGTTCGGGTCCTCCCGTTCCGGGGAATAGGCAAGATGAAAATCGCGCCCCGCACGGAGTCCGCTTTCCTCGAGGATCCCGCGCAGGTCCTGGTCGGTGGTACCGGGATAGGTCGTGGACTCGAGTACCACCAACTGCCCTTTCCGGAGATAACGGGCGATTTCCCGCGCCGTGCCGAACACAAAGGTCATATCCGGCTCCCGGTGTTCGTCGAGGGGAGTGGGAACGCAGATCACGATGCAGTCCATCTTCGAAAGGTTCGAAAACACGGTCGTGGGACTCAGGCGCGGCCGAACCTCTTTGATGTTGGCCGACGGGATATGCTTGATATAGCTTCTGCCCGCCTTGAGCGCACGGACCTTGTTTGCGTCCACGTCGAAACCGGTAACGGGAAACCCCGCACGGGCGAATTCGATGGCAAGGGGCAGACCCACGTACCCGAGACCGACCACACCCACCCGGGCCGTGCGCGCAGAGATTTTTTCGTTGAGTTTCATCCCCTGTTCACCTTGTTCCTGATTGCCGGCGGAGCGGGTCAGCTCGCAACCCGCCTGAGCTGATCACGTCGGAGTGTCACCCGGGCCTGATACTGTATGGCATTGAGGAGAACGATAACCCGGTCGGCGGGTTTCGTTTCACGCTCGAAGATACCCCGCACCCCCTGAAACGGACCGTCGAGAATCTCCACGGTATCTCCCTCGCGGACGTCGCCCCCCAGGCGTACAAGTCCCCGATCGTCGAGACGTTCCCGGACCAGGGCGAGTATCTCACCGGGAACCGGCCAAGGCGTCGACCCCTCCCCCACGATACGCCGCACCCCGCGGGCGTACCGGACCGTGTGGTAGTGGCGTTCGGGGGTAAACATGGCAAAGACGTAGGACGGGAACAGGGCGCAGATTGCCTCCGCGTACCGAGTACCCACCCTCCGTCGTTGCGCGTACCGGGGACAGAATACGTCAAGACCGGCACGGGCAAGCTGTGTCGCCGCCCGTACTTCCTGCCTCGGTTTCGTATAGATCGCGTACCAGTTCATTTCCTGTGTCTTCACCCCCCGCCGGCATTATGTATTCCCCCCGCCGACTCGAGCGATCTACATAGTGGGCTATTGTACCCAACATGGTGCCGGAGCGACAAGCGCGCCGGGCGCGCCTCTTGGGGTACAATATCGGGTCTTCCGGGGGGGAAGGACTGTAAGCGAAGACAAAAGGACCCCCCGAAGACGACTATACACACCCCTGCCCCGGCGCAGGAACGCGGAGGGTTGTTTCAATATATGTGCGGCATTGTGGGTTACATCGGCGGACGTGAGGCCTCGCCCCTGCTCATGGAAGGGCTGAGGAGACTTGAGTACAGAGGCTACGATTCGGCCGGGATCGCCGTACTCGATAACGGGACCGTTGAGATCCGCCGGGCCGAAGGAAAGCTCCGGAACCTGGAGGAACTCCTGAACGAGCGACCCGTTCACGGCACCCGGGGCGTGGGGCATACCCGCTGGGCGACCCACGGCAGGCCGTCGGAGATAAACGCCCATCCCCATACGGCGGGCAGTATCGTCGTGGTCCACAACGGCATTATCGAAAACTACCTCGAACTCAAGGAGGCACTGCGCGCACGAGGCCGGGTCTTTACGTCGGAGACGGATACCGAGATCATTGCCCACCTGATCGACGAAAAGCGGTCGGACGCGGACAGCCTCTTCGAGGCGGTCCGGACGGCGCTCGGCGAGGTCCGCGGCTCCTACGCGGTTGCTGTCATCTCGAAAAACGCACCCGATACCCTGGTGGCCGCCAAACTGGGGTCTCCCCTGGTTGTGGGACAGGGAGACGGAGAATACCACGTGGCGTCGGACATCCCGGCCATGCTTCCCCATACCCGGGAGATGATCTTCCTCGACGACGGGGAGATGGTCCTGATAACCCCCGGGGGGATGACGTTTTCGGACATGGAGGGCCGGGCCCTTGAGAAAGAAACGACCCATATCACGTGGGATCCGGTTATGGCGGAAAAAGGCGGTTACCGGCATTTCATGCTCAAGGAGATCTTCGAACAGCCCCGGGCGGTTGCCGATACCATAGCCGGGCGGGTGGATTTCATGAACGGTTCGATCCGGCTAGAGGAGATTCCCCTCTCGGAGGAGGAGATAGGGCGAATGGAGAGGGTCTTCATCGTGGCCTGCGGCACCTCCTGGCACGCGGCCCTCGTGGGGAAGTTCCTCATGGAGGAGCTGACGCGGATCCCCGTGGAAGTCGACCTCGGGTCCGAATTCCGATAC
>CAYYSS010000212.1:0-5440 GCA_964474325.1 uncultured Nitrospirota bacterium | reverse complement strand
CAGAACTTCGTTCCTGCGCTCCAGAGGAGGTGCACTCTAATGATTATCAAGTCTACCAGGAATCGTCTTCAGCCCTCCTCCACGACCCCTTTTCCGGGGAACTTTTGCAATGTTAGGGATAAGCCTGTTGTTGCAGAAGAATTGCCCCGTATTTTATGCCACTGCAGGGATAAGCCTTCGGAGCAGGTCGGAAACCTGCTTCTGCACAACCTGCGGGCGGCAACGGGGCCGGTCAGCCCGGCGTTGTGGGATTATCCTCGGCTTTGCGGTCTCCGACGGGGACGTACGAACGTTCGGTAGGCCCGGTATAGATCTGCCGCGGGCGGGCGATGCGGACTTTTTTGCTTTCCGTCAGTTCCCGCCAGTGGGCGATCCAGCCCGGCAGGCGGCCGATGGCGAAGATCGCGGGAAACATATTGGTCGGTATACCGATGGCCCGGAGGATGATTCCGCTGTAGAAGTCTACGTTCGGGTAGAGTTTGCGTTCCACGAAGTAGGGATCCGCAAGGGCCGCTTCTTCCAGCTCACGGGCGATATCGAGCAGCGGGTCGTTCCGACCGAGGACGTTCAATACCCCGGCGCAGGTCTCCTTGAGTATCCTGGCCCTCGGATCGTAGTTCTTGTACACCCGGTGGCCGAAGCCCATCAGGCGGAAGCCGCTGTCTTTGTCCTTGGCCATTTTGATACATTGCGCGGCGTCCATGCCGCCCTTGGCGATCGTCTCGAGCATCTCGACCACCGCCTGATTGGCGCCCCCGTGCAGGCGGCCCCAGAGTGCGGCGATACCGGCCGAGACGGACGCGAACAGGTTCGCTTCGGACGAAGCCACCATGCGCACCGTGGAGGTGCTGCAGTTCTGTTCGTGGTCTGCGTGGAGCAGGAGTATCAGGTCGACGGCGCGACTGATCTCCGGCAGGGCCTCATACGGTTTATGAGGCAGGGAAAACATCATATGAAGGAGGTTTTCCGCATAACTGAGCTTCGGGTCGGGATAGACGAAGGGTTCGCCGCGGGTCATCTTATAGGAGAAGGCCGCTATGGTGCGGATCTTACTGATGAGGATCGCCGCGGCCTGTTCGATCTGCTTCGGATTCTGAGGCTGGGCGAGCACAGGGTGATAACAGGACAGGGCGTTTACCATCGCCGACAGCATCGCCATGGGATGGGCCGTCCAGGGAAAACCCTCGAAATGATGCCGCATGTTCTCGTGGAGCAGGGCATTGTCGGTGAGGAGGCGGGTAAAGCGTTTTCTCGTTGTTGCCGTTGCCAGGTTTCCCCATATGAGGAGATCGGCCACCTCGATGAAATCGCTTTTGTCGGCCAGTTCCTCGATGGGTATACCGCGGTACCGGAGAATCCCGTTTTCGCCGTCGATAAAGGTAATGGCGCTTTCGCAGGCGCCCGTGTTGGCGAAACCGGGATCAAGCGTGATGCATCCCGATTCCCCCCGGAGGCTCGTGATGTCGATACCCTTCTCACCTTCGGAGCCGACAACCACCGGCAGTTCATATTCATTCCCGTCTATTCTGATAACCGCCTTATCCATGATCTCAGCCCCCTTTTGTCCTATTTTATCACCTGTTTGTAGAGACCCCCGGATCCCGTCGATAGGACCGGGCCGGACGACCCGGGCCAAGCCCGGCATTACCACGGAATCGGCAGGCGGCATGCGCCGGAACCCCTGAAAAGGATGTATGTAATATCCCTCAAAATGGCCGGTTTGTTTCGGTCCTGCCTGCCGGTTTTAAACGGCCGCTGACACCTTCAGTATGAGGGTTTCCTGCGGCGGGCGTGGAAGAACAATCTGCGGACTCGTTACGAATGGAGAGGGAGGTAACCCCAGCTTCCGGCCCTCCCCTATCGCCCATTGCCCCTCGCCTGGCGCCCGCGGCCCGTGTCTGCCGCCCTCTCCGTTCCCCTTTCGCGACAATTTTCTGCTCTAATTTTTGCAACAGTCAGGGATATATCAAACCCGGTGGAAACCGATAGTGATATTCTTGTTATCAATAATCTCGTTCCCGGTCCGTATGCCGGTGTAACCGGGCCGGCGCGCAGGTCGTAAACATGGAGGCGATAGAGATTTTTCTCGACCGGGCCCGGGGATCGGGCCGGAGCACCGTCGTCGGACCGCGGTTTCGCCTGAGGCCGGGACGGGACGCCGTTTGGGGGAAATCCCGGCGGCGGAGAAAAGAGGCCGGCGGAGAAAGGCCGGCAGGGGAGAGTGGAAGGGGTGCAAATGAGGATCACGTGGGCAGCCTTGGCGGTTTTTCTGGTGTTCGCTACGGGGGCCCCGGCCGCGGACAGGGCCGAGGTGAACGAGGATCTTTCGATACGCATTCCCGCCGTCTACTACGGCGACACCCGCTATCACGCCCTGCTCGGTTACTACGAGAACGAAACGGAGCCGGGTATTTACTGGCGGCTGGAGGAGTCCGGTCCGGGCCCCACCCCTGTCTACGTGAGCGTTGTCCTTCACTATGAAGACAGTTTCGACTTCCGGGACGAAGCGGCATACCGGAGGAACCGGTCGGACCTGTTGAATCTCGCAACGCTGCTCTCACGGAACGGAATCGCCATGAACGTACAACCGGACTGGGCGTTTATGCTGGCCATGGATGCGTTTGAATCGATTGCGGACCTTGCGCAGGCGACCGGCGGGAAGAACATTCTCGTGTATTTGACGGAGGCCCTGGGCCACGAAGTCGATCCCCACTCCCATGAAAAGCAGGGCTATAACATGGCCGACGTCGCGTGTATGCTGGCCGCACACGGTATCGATCCGGGGGATATCGTCGGGGGGCTGATCGTGGATCCGCCGGAAGACAGTGTCTACGCCCAGTACCTGTCGCCCATGGCGAGTAATCGTTGCAGCGGGTATTTCTGGAACGGAAAGTGGCTCTGGGGCGACGCCACAGGCCTGCACACGAACGATACTCCCGCGTCCGGCATCTGGCGGCCGAAAAACGCGGAAAACTATTACGTCCATGACGAAAACGCTCCTCTCCTTGCAATCGGGAAATACCGCAATACCATTGACGGGGTCTACGATCTGGTGGCAAAACTCGACAAGGGAGAGGCGCCTCCCGGAAAGATATACACCGCCGCTATATTTGTGGGCCAGGGAAACGTCCCCCAGTCCACGGTGATGTTTAAAAACGAAATGGCGACGCTGAAAGCTCTCGAGGCCGAGGGGAAAATAGTTTTCGTTTCCCTGGACCACCTCAAGGTGATCTGGAAACGGGACTTCGCGGGACAGCCGAACCTCTATATCCCTCCGGACTGATCCGGAGCCGGTACCCGTCGGCCCCGTGTTTTATGCCATTGTAAGGTTTACGTTATATTTCACAAGTCCGGTTGTGGAGAAATTCCCGGGCCCTTTCCACGTCGTCTGCATGCCCCAGAAGCATCAGGGTATCTCCCGGTTCGATGGATGCATCCCCCGCCGGGCTGTAGTGGACCCGGGACTGACGGATAATGCCCACCACCATGGTACCGGTCCGGGTGCGGAAGTGCATGTCCTCAAGTGTCCGGCCAACGCAGGCGAACGTGTCGGGAACCGCCAGGAACTCAATCTGCCCCTGGTCGAGCACGGCCAGGTAGCGGGCCAGGTCCGGGGGGGGTGACGGGGTTTCCCGAAGTTCTTCGTAGTGTTCCTGCCGGAGCGCCGCGATCAGTTTGAGGGTTTCCCCTTCGGCGACCGCGAAACGCCTGAGCAGAGACGCCGCCATCTGGAGGCTTGCCTCGAACTCGTCGGAGATCACGTCGTCGGCTCCGAGGGAAGTAAGGTGGTCAAGTTCGAGGACGAATTTCGTCCGCGCGAGGATGTACAGGTTCGGGTTGAGCGCCCGGGCCGTGGGTATGGACCGGGCAACCGCCGAGGGGTCGTTTATGGCGAGTACAAAGGCACGGGCTTTCGTAATCCCCACCGCTGTGAGGAGTGCCTCCGACGTGGCATCGCCGTACACGATGAACTCTCCGGCGGCCCGGGCCCGGGTGACCGCATCTCCGTTAATTTCCACGTGTACGTAAGGAATCCGGGCGTCTCGGAGTACCCGTGCCACATTCCGGGCCGAGACACCGTAGCCGGCGATGACGACGTGGTCTTTCAGATTGCCCGTGCGTTCCCGGTTCTCCTCGTGCATGACCGCGGTCTTACGTCCGAGGAGTCGCGCAAAACGTTCGGCGAGCGCCGGCGCCCTGGCCGCAAGGACCGGGGTTGCCATCATGGAAAACGCGATTATTGCCAGGGAAATCTGGTACACATGCACGGAAACGGCATCGAGCAGTACGGCCTGTTTAAGCAGGATGAACGAGAACTCCCCCACCTGGAAAAGCAGGAGCCCGGTAGCAAGGGCTGTCCGCAGGGGGTACCGGGAAACGAGGGCCGCGACCGTAGCGGTTGAAACTTTTGCGAAGGTAAGGACCACTAAGCCGCCAAGAATCACGGGCCACTCTTTTATCACGAATCCACCGTCGAGCAACATTCCCACCGAGACGAAAAAGAATGCCAGGAAGGCGTCCCTGAACGGTACGATGTCCGAGAGTACCTGGTGGGAATAGTCCGACTCGGCGAGGGCCAGCCCCGCAAGAAAAGCGCCCAGGGCAAGGGAGAGCCCTGCTTCTCCGGTGATCCAGGCGGTTGCAAGCACAAGGGTCAGGACGGTCAGTCGGAACAGTTCCTGTATCCGCGTACGGAGTACGACCCGCAGGAGCGGTTGGAGCAGGTACCGGGAAAAAATAAACAGGCCGCCTAAAAGGGCGACGGTCTCGGCGATTCTTTCGATGGAGATCGTCTGTACCGTTCCCGCCACGAGGGGGAGGGCCAGAAGAAACACCACCACGGAAAGGTCCTGAAAGAGGAGAATAGCGAGGGAGATCCGGCCGTGGGCCGCGTCGATCTCACCGGCTTCAAAAAGAAGTTTCAGCACGATTGCCGTGGAAGAAAGGGCCAGGGCCATTCCCAGCACCCCGGCCGCGCGGGGACCCAGGCCCAAGCCCAGAGCACACCCGTAGACAAAAAGGCCGGACAGCAGTATCTGGGTGAGTCCGCTTTTCAGCATGAGGCCCCGAAGGCGCAGTATCCGGCTGAAGGAGAACTCGAGGCCGACGGTGAAAAGCAGAAGAACCACGCCTATTTCGGCGAGAAGTTCGACTTCGTGGGTCTCCCGGATGACGTTGAATCCGTAGGGTCCCACCAGCATACCCGTTACCAGGTAGCCGATAACAGGTGATAGACGGACCTTGCTGAACAGAAAAGCGTTGAGCAGTGCCAGTGCCAGCACCACTACCGTGTCTCGCAGTAGGACCAGCTCGGTCACGGGGCCCCGGCCTCTTTCTTTTTTCGACGGTTCATCGCAGTACGATCTCCCGGATACGTAACAAGATTGTACCTTACAGTTGCATAAAATACGGGGCCGGCGGCCTCAAAAAAATCCGCAAC
>CAYYSS010000211.1:0-5456 GCA_964474325.1 uncultured Nitrospirota bacterium | reverse complement strand
GGGGGGGGGGGGGGGGGTGAACGCCCCCGGAGCCTACTTTGTATCCGCCCACGCCCCGGTACCGGATATTGACAAAATCCTACCGCCGGACATCAAACGCCCGGGCCGGTCCACGCTTCTTCTGGTCGATCTTTCCTGCGGCAGGTCCCGGCTGGGTGCCTCCGCCCTGGCCCATACCTTCGGGCAGCTCGGCGAAGACCCCCCCGATATGGATGACCCCGCTCTTCTCGGGAGGGCCTTCGGTGTGGTACAGGACCTGATACGGCAAGATAGGATTCTGGCGGGCCACGACCGGTCGGACGGCGGGCTCATAACAACTCTTCTTGAGATGGCGTTCAGCGGCGACTGCGGTTGCCTGATTACACTCCTTGGAGAGCCGTCGGAGGCCCTGCCCCGGCTCTTTGCGGAGGAATGCGGACTGGTTCTCGAGGTCCCTGCCGACCAGGGCGAAGAGATCGCCGGTATCTTCCGGGCCGCTGACGTGCCCTGTATACCGATCGGTAAGACCCGGGTCGACCGCACGGTGACTGTTACCATGGGCGGCGCGGTGGTCCTCGACGAGGATATGACGGAACTCCGCGGGCTCTGGGAATCCACGAGTTTTGCCCTGGAGCGTCTTCAGACCACGGCGGTCTGCGTTGAGGCGGAAGAGCGGGCAGCGCGCACGATGACCGCGCCGCCGTTTGCTCTCAGCTTTACGCCGGAGGCGACACCTCCGGCGCTTCTCGACGCCCGGGACAAACCCAGGGTGGCGGTCCTCAGGGAGGAAGGCAGTAACGGCGACCGTGAAATGGTTTCGGCGTTTTACCTGGCCGGTTTCGAACCATGGGACGTGACCATGACCGACCTCATGGAGGGACGGGTGAGCCTCGACCGGTTCCGGGGCCTGGTTTTCGTCGGCGGATTCAGTTATGCCGACGTGCTGGATTCGGCGAAGGGCTGGGCCGGCGTTATTCGTTTTCACGAGGGTGTGCGGCGGCAGTTCGACGACTTCTACGCCCGTACCGATACCTTCAGTCTCGGGGTGTGCAACGGGTGTCAGCTCATGGCACTGCTCGGCTGGGTCCCGTTTCCGGAAACACCGGACCATCTCCGCCCCCGTTTTGTCGGGAATGTTTCGGGACGTTTCGAGTCACGCTTCTCCACGGTGCGTATCGAGGAAAGCCCGTCGATCATGCTCCGGGGTATGGCGGGTTCCGTTCTGGGCGTATGGGTCGCCCACGGCGAGGGCCGGGTACATTTCCCCCGCGAAAAGGACGCCCGCCGGGTTCTTGCGGAAGGCCTGGCCCCAATCCGCTATGTGGACGACCGTGCCGAGGCGACCGAAGCGTATCCGTATAATCCCAACGGCTCTCCGGAGGGGATAACGGCCCTCTGTTGTTCCGACGGCCGGCATCTTGCCATGATGCCTCATCCGGAACGGGTGGTTCTGCCCTGGCAGTGGGCCTGGATGCCCGAAAACTGGCGACGGGATCTCAAGGTTTCCCCGTGGCTCCGTATGTTTCAAAACGCGCGCGCATGGTGCGCCGGCACGACGTAACGCCCCGCGGGCGTGTTCTGCTATCGTTCCGGCAATCCTGAAATTGCGGAAACCGGCCCCCGGGGGAGCTTGACACGTGGAACTTGATTAGGCAGGCAGGTTACAATTTTCTGTATACCACCGCTCTCTCCGGGGCGGGGGGTCGAGGAGGTTAACGGTATGTCGCTGGCCCAATACGTTCGGGAAAAGACGTTTCCCTGCCGGGTGCCCGGCTGTAAGAACACCTGGACCATGGAAGGGACCGAAGTCCTGAAAACCGCCATGGAGGGTGCCGACTCGGTGCCCAAACGGATGTGCGGGGTCTGCTATGAGAAGTACCTTGCCCTCGAAGACCGTGAGGTCCCCTGTGCCTGCCCTTCCTGCGGGGGTTCGGTGGTCGACACCCGCTACCGTCAACTCGTACGTCTGGTAAAAACCGGGAAGAACCGCCCGCCCAGGGAGTTATGTCCGGAGTGCAGGGAAAAGGCCAAGACCCTGACCGCCGAAGAGGTGCCGTGCCGGATCAAGGGGTGTTCGGGGCACTGGCGGCTTACCCCCGAGGCAAAAATGAAACTCAAGGAAGGCGAGGCCCCGCCCGAGCGGCTCTGCGAGTCGTGCCATGAAAAACTCCGGGAATTCACTCCGCGGGAACTTCCATGCAGGAGCAAAGGCTGTGAGGGGACGTGGGTGCTCACGCCGATCATGCAGATCGACCTCGGAGGCGCTTCACCCCAGGCGCGGTTCTGCGACGACTGTCTGAAGAAGGTGCGGGCGCGGGAAGACCGGGACGTACCCTGCCGGGTTTCCGGGTGCGAGCGGGTGTGGACCTGGACCGCCTGGATGCAGGTCGAGTCCGGTCTCGAGCAACCCCCGAAGCGTATGTGCACTGAGTGTGTGAAGAAGTATCAGGACCTTCAGGATCAGGAACTTCCGTGCAGGATCAGGGGATGTGACGGGACGTGGACCTGGACCCGCAGGAGTCAGATGGACCATGGTGATAAGAAACCCCCGAAACGGATGTGCCCGGCCTGCCACGAGAAGTTTATCGCCCTCTCGGACGAAGAGGTTCCCTGCAAGAACAAGGACTGCTCGAATACCTGGACCTGGACCCGCCTCGACCGGTTGAATTCCGGCCGTGATACGCCCCCGCCCCGGCTTTGCCAGGGCTGTGTGGAAAAGATCAGGGACCGGGATGTCCCCTGCGAGATCGCCGGGTGCGAAAACACGTGGACGTGGTCCAAAGACGAACAGTTACGGGCGATTCGGGATTCCCTGGACCCGAGTCCGCCGGAACGGGCCTGCGATCGATGCCGGGATGCACTGCAGAACCGCAAGGAACTGATCCTGAACTGTTCCGCCTGCGGCGGTCCGATTTCTTGGAGCGCCTACAGCCAGCATATGGAGGAGGTGGGGGGCTGGCAGAGACCCGAACTGTGCCCGTCCTGTGCCGGGAAACCCGGTGTCGAAAAAACCGGCGCCGGATCGGAAGAGGACGCTCAGGTTTCGGGTGGGGAGACGACAGGCGCCCCCCAGCCGTGAGAAGCCGGCCCGACTAATTCCTGCAACCGCGACCGGGTGGACGGGGAAAGAGGGGATGGACGCCGGGTGGAGAGTGCGCGAAGATCCTCGAAGCTGTCCGCATCGCTGATAGGCTCGGTCTCCGTCCACGACAGACCAAGGGCCGACATCCTCGTTCGCGTGATATCCGCCACACGTTCTGTGGACCAGGGCATATTCGTGAATATCTCCGCCGCCGGCCGGGTCCGGAAACCGATCAGATAATACCCCCCGTCTTTCGTGGGGCCGAGGACGGCGTCGTGTCCGGTGAGGCTGTCGAGGGCCGTACGGAGCATCGAGGCAGTAAGGGACGGAAGGTCGGTGCCGACGAGGACGGCCGATCCGGCCGTTTTCAATACTTCCGTGAGACAGCGATGCATGCGGGCCCCCAGATCCCCGGGGCCCTGTGCGGCGAGTTCCGCTTCCACGTCGGCGAAATACGCCCCGCCGTCGTCGGGACTGTGGCAGACGACCAGCCGGGCGTTCGATGCCGTGGTCGCCGAGGCGGCTTTCCGCAGGGTTTCCTTGATGAACAGCGACTGCACCTCCGCGGCCTGCTCAAACGAAAGGGGCGGGCAAAGACGTGTCTTCACCCGCCCCGGTTCGGGGACCTTGGTAAATACGATAATTACCGAATCCGCTATGGGTCTATTGCGCGGGTTTTGTGTACTTACCCGACAACCAGCCTTCTTCCCCGTCCGCTGTACGGATGTGGAACCAGCCGCCGCTTTTTTCGATGACCGACACACGGTCGCCCCGGCGCACGGCGAACTGAACCGGGTTTTTCGTCCCCGGCCCGCTTCTGACATTCAGTCTGCCCGCCGTAATAACAACCGCGTCGCCGGCGCTCACCGCGGGGACCGTCCGGGTCGCCGCCCGTCGGGGTTTCTTGGCCGAGGCGTTACCTCCGATGTGGTAGTACTTCGCCGGGGTCTTGGATATGATGAATTCCACGGCCTTCTGGATACAGATCCGCAGGGCCTTTTCCGTCGGTGTGTTCTTCCAGCCGCCGAGACCCGCGGCCAGGGCGGTTGAACCCGTATACCCGCCGACCAGGCCGCCCAGGTTCACATCCGTTGCCTCGCCTTCCACGCTCGTGGCCGCAAGGACCCGGGACGTACGGGCGTCGATTACGCGGACGTCGATGGCCATATGGGCCTTCCTGAAACCTGCGGTAAGGGCGCCGAGCCAGCCCCGCCCGCCGGCCCCGATACCGCCGCCTGCGCCGGAAGCGTTGCCCTCGAATTCGGTCACGGCGCCCACAATCAGGAGTTCGGCCCCCTCGATCTGGCCGATGGGCGCCGCCGTGTCCGCGCGCACCCGACCGGACGCGCCGAGATCCTGTTCGGCGAGAACATCGCCGAGGGTCTGGCGCTCAAGGACGATAAAACGGTTGGAGTTGACCAGGGCGGTGGTCAGCTGGTCGGCCATGCCGTCGCCGATACGACCCGTCCACCAGCCTTTGCCGGTCTTATCCTTGAACTGGGCCACCGCCACCCGGGCCTTGGGACCGTTATAGGCCTCCATCTGGGCCTGGTCGATCGTGGGGCTTCCCTCGCCCGACGTAACGGTCGCTTTTGTCCCCGGTGTTACGCATCCAAACCCCACCGCGGCCACGAGGGCGGTCATACAGAGTATGCCAGTCCACCGAATCTGCCCCATGTGCTTAGTCCTCCTCTTGCATATCAATGATATCGGTCCGGCTCAATCGATTTGTTCCACGGCTAGCCGCTCAGCGGTGGTAGTACTTCGCCGGCGTCTTACTCACGATAAAGTCCACCGCCTTCTGAATGCAAATTCGTAAGGCCTTTTCCGTCGGCGTGTTCTTCCAGCCGCCGAGACCCGCGGCAAGGCCCCCGGCGCCGCCGTATCCGCCGATCAGACCGCCCAGGTTCACATCCGTTGCCTCGCCCTCGACACTGGTAGCCGCAAGGACCCGGGACGTGCGCGCATCGATCACGCGGACGTCAATGGCCATGTGGGCCTTTTTCACACCGCCCGCGATCGCGCCGAAGATGCCCTTGCCGAACCCGCCGAGGCCGCCCCCGGCGCCGCCCGCGTTGCCTTCAAACTCGGTAACCGCGCCGACGATGAGGAGCTCCGCGCCCTCTATTTCGCCAATCGGCGCCGCCGTGTCCTGCCGTATGCGCCCCGACGCCCCCAGATCCTGTTCGGCGAGGACGTGGTTCAGCGCCTGACGTTCAAGGACGATGTATCGGCCCGTACTCATAAGGGCCGTCGTCAGCTGGTCCGCCATACCGTCGCCGATACTACCCGACCACCAGCCTTTACCGGTTTTATCCTTGAACTGGGAGACCGCAACCCGGGCCTTCGGGTTCGAACCATTTACAATGGCCTATGTGACCGTGGCGCATTAATT
>CAYYSS010000210.1:0-5456 GCA_964474325.1 uncultured Nitrospirota bacterium | reverse complement strand
GAACCCGGAACCCCGAACCTTGTTTTATGCCGTGTGGCGGATTTTCTTGAGGCCGGCGGCCCCGTATTTTGTGCCACTGTAAAGTTACGAGTCACGAGTCACGGCCGTTAGCAGTTGAAATCGTCAATCCACCGCCGCCGCCCCGGAGTTCATTGCGTCATATTGCCGGCCGGCGGCCGCACCTCAAAGGCTACGACGACGTCAACGTCCCGGATCTCCTCTCCCGTAGTACGGAGAACGTATACGGCATCCGGTTCCGCAGGTTCGTAAAAACTCGGGTTGTACGGAATCCGGATCGTCTTCGTTGCGCCGACGGGTTGAAACTCGACAACCCCGCCGTCACACGCGATTACGGTCCCGTGTTCCTGAACGGTCTTATCGGGTACGCCGTGCTCGTTCAAATAACTGATGCCGAGCAGTAAGTGTTTGCCGATCAGATCTTCTTTCGAAAACTTCATTTTCCTGCCCCCTCTTGCGTTTTTCTTTCCCCCGTAACGACCTCCTGCATCGTTCTCCGACCCGAATCGGTTGCATGTGGTCCCGACGTTCCGGGGCCCTCTATCCCGTAGTATCTCCGTTTTTCGAAGTAGAGGAGTTTTTCCTGATTGGCACGCATGCGATCCAGCATATCCGCTACGAGCCCAAGTCCAATAAACAGGATCCCGGCGATGTTCAACACAAGACCGGCAAAACCCACGATTTTGTACGGCGAAAAACTGCCCGTTTTCAGATAATACCTTACGAGCCAGCCGTCCAGGCACAACCCCGCGGCAAACAGCACGAGACCCGCGGTGCCGAAAAATCTCAACGGCCTGAAATCCCGCACGGTCCGCAGCATGATCTTCAGAACGTTCAGGGCGTAGCGAACGACACTGCCGGCCACACGGGACCGCCGCCCCGGGAAATACCGGACCGATACCGGCACCTCTTCGAGACGAAGTTCCTTGAACACAAGATCGAGTATGGTTTCCTGTGTATACGTAAATCGGCCGAACAGGTTGAGATGCAGAAGGGCCTCCCTGCTGTAGGCACGGAACCCGCACGACACGTCGGAGAGCTTCAGTCCGGTAAGAAAACCCACGATCCGGGCGACCTGGCGGTTCCCCCAGTACTTGAGCCGGGGCATGTTTTCAGGCCGCACCCTCGCGTTGAAACGCGTACCCGTCACAAAGTCGGCCGTTCCATCGATAATAGGAGCGATGACCTCCGGGATCTCCGCCGGGTCGAATTGGGCATCGGCATCGAGGGTAACGAGGAGATCGGCACGACGGGTCAGGGCCTCTATAACCGCCGAATGAAACGCCCCGCCGACGCCCTTGGACACGGCGTGCCGCACGACCCAGGCACCCGCCTCTTCAGCGATACGGGCGGTCTGATCCGTGCTTCCGTCATCTACGACAACGGGAATGATCTCGGAGACCCCGACGATCGACGACGGAATACCCGCAAGGACCTTTCCGACGGATTTCTCCTCGTTGAGGGCGGGGAGGCATACGACCAGCTTCATCCCCCACCCGCCCCGGCATTGCCCCTGAGGCCGTCGTTTCCCCCGGGCGCCGCCTTTTCCCCGTCCTTCGCACAGCGGACCCCGGTAAAGATATCGCTCAAGGTGGGCGCGAAATTATTACGGTGCGTCGTCCGCAGATAGATTGTAAGGTCGCTTCGCCACGATCCGCCCCTGTAAATCTTTCGTTCTCCCGTATCCGGCCCCTTCGGGTTTCTCCGCGGCGATCGGGAGTAGTACTCCGGATCATACCAGTCCTGGACCCATTCCCATACGTTTCCGCCCATGTCAAAGGCCCCATAGGGTGACGCCCCCCGGGGCCAGGCGCCTACTTTCTGCAGTTTGTCGAAGCGAAACGCCGCCCGTCCCATTTCGTACTCATCGCCCCACGGGTACCGCAATCCCTCGATCCCCCGTGCGGCCTTTTCCCATTCGGCTTCCGTCGGGAGACGGGCGCCGCGCCACGCACAGAAAGCCTCGGCCTGAAACCAGTCGATAAACACAATGGGAAAGTCGTCGTAGTCCCGGTTGCCGAAAAGAAACGAACGCCGCGGCGGCGAGCAGGCCCCGTCCTGAACACATCTCCGGTAGGCCCTCTGTGTAACCTCTGTCTTGTCGATGAAAAACGCGTCGAGATAGACCACATGCTCGGGGGACTCGGCCTCGAACCAGTGGCGTCCGCATCTTGGGTATTTACTGAGACACTCACGCCAGGCCCGCTCTACTTCTTCGCTGTCGCTGCCCATGAGAAATTTCCCGGCCGGGACATAAACCATTTCCGGCTGGGACGGATTATCCCCTTTAATTTCGTTCTTGGCCCCGAGGGCCGGTCCTGAAAAGACAAGTGCGCAAATCATCACGGCACCGATTATAAAAGGGACAAGCCCCGTATACGGCTTTGTCTTCACAAACCACGCTCCATACGTCTCGCTGTTTCGTTGCACCCTGTGGAGTCCACGGATAAACTCTAACAAAAAACCCTCAATTTTGATGGTCTCGTAAAAAGTCCTTGTTCCCGCCATTGCGAGGAGATCGAATCGACCCCGCCCCCAGCGGGGCAATCTCATCTTTTCAATGACTTACAAACGTCGAGATCGCTTCACTCGCGATAACGGTTTTTCCAACTTTTTGCGACTCCATCAATTTTACGGCTGTTTTTCATTATATCCGAAGGGCGGAGAGGATAAGAAAGGAAGGGCGAACCGTCTGTACGCGACCGAACGGGAAACCGTGCCCTATGTTCCGGCTTCCTGAACAGCAGACAGGAGTTCGTTGACCCTGAAAGGTTTCGGTATAAAACGGCGTACGCCCAGATCCGAGAGTTCGTCCCGAAGTTCCTCCGAGATAAAGGCCGAGCAGACGATAATTTCAGGCGGATCCGCCATTTCTCGCAGTCGCTGGACAAGACCTGCGCCATTTTCCCCAGGCATCCTCATGTCGGTAATCACGATATCGGCCCGGTCCGCCTTAAAGGTATCAAGGGCCGCCGCGGTATCCGAAACTGCGGAAACAGTGTATCCCGCGCGACCTAAGGCCCGCTCGTAAAACCACCGGACGAGGGGATCGTCGTCGACTACAAGAATTCGATGGGTTCCAGTTGTATCCACGTTGCCTGCCTTTCCCGAGATCCCCCTTAAGAGTAATGCAATGATCATGCCTGGCGCCGAACCGAACTTCCCCGATATCTTATCAGCCGTATCTCCGGCTCCCACACCGGCTGCCGACGGAAAACATTTCCCGGAAAAGCCCGTTTTATTGACAAGAATCACGTCATGTGCTAGTTTCCACATCATGAACGACTCTTCCGCGGAAGACCTCGCGACCAGTGCGCGCGAACTCATAAGTGCGCTGGCCAAAGGCAAAAAAACCCTCCGCATGTACCCGGAAAACAACCCTATCTACGAACGCACGGTGGACGAGGTCGCGCAACGGGTCGAGGCGTGCCTCAGTGCTGACGACCTGACTCTTCAGATACGCCAATTTGAAATACTTCTCGGCGACACACCGGTTTACGAAAACCCGGAGAAAGAGGATAATTTCGCCCTATTCTTCTTTAAAGACGGCATTCGGGAATTAACCTTCCGCCAGGGACTCACGTACAGGGAAATCGTCGATTTTCTCAAGATCATCTCCATGGACTTTGAACGGGAGGCGATCGAAGACGATATCGTTACACTGTTGTGGGAACGCGAATTCGATTTTATCCGGTACAAAGCCGACGACGAATTCATACTCGTCGACGAAGACTACGAACAGGCCGCCCTCGAGGGACTTCAGGTCCGCGGCCTGCCGGAGGAAAACGTCCAGAAGGCCTACCAGGAGGCCCTGGTGGAAGAAATGATGGCGGTCGAGGAAGACCGTTCCCTCCCCACGTCAACGTTTGTTCTCTCGGACCGGGAGCTTGACGAGATATCTTCCCGCCTGGACCGTGAGGACCAGGAAATCGAGCGCAAAATCGTCCAGATACTGACGGAACTCCTCTACGAGTCCGACTCGCCGGAAAGTTTCGACGAAGTCGTCGGATTCTTTGAACAGACGGTCCACTATTTCATCAGCCGCGCCGACTTTTCGATCGCGCAGAAAGCCCTCCGGCACCTGCGGGACCTCCAGACGTCGGACGCCTTTAGCGAGGAACGTCGAAAACAGCTCCGGCGTATCGCGCAGAATATCGCGGGCAGCCGCACGATCAACGAGATCGGAACCCTTATCGACACCGAAAAACTTATCGACACAAAGAGTTTCACATCCTTCATGACAGAGCTGGACCGACGGGCTATCGGTGGATTTCTGGCCCTTCTGGGGGATCTCAAGACGATCCACGGCCGCCGCCTGCTCATCGAGGGACTCGTTGCTCTCGGTCGCAAGGACGTTGACGCGGTCGCACAGGGTCTCCGGGATAATCGCTGGTTCGTTGTTCGCAATACCATCCTGATTTTGGGACGTATCGGGGACAAGCGGGCCGTGGACTTCTTGCGTAACGCCCTGGGCCACGGGGATGAACGGGTGCGGAAAGAAGTCGTTCGCGCCCTCGGATCGTTTCCCGGCCCGAATATCCTGCCTCACCTCCGAGAGGCCCTCGGGGACGAGTCTCCGGCGGTCCGTTCCATGGCCGCGCGTGCCTTCGGCACCGTGGGAAACTCCCCGGTTGCAAAGAAAATCATTCTGGAAGAAATCAAGAAAAAAGATTTCGCTCGAAAAGACCTGGCCGAGAAAAAAAGTTTCTTCGAGGCCTTGAGTTCGTGGCACGACGAGGACGTCCTGGCGTTTCTCAAGCAGAGTATCAGTCGAAAATCGCTGTTAAGGAGATCAAGCCAGGACGACACCCGGGTCGCCGCGGCATTCGCCCTCGCCCTCATGGGGCGGGACGCGGACGTGGCGGAACTCATCAACGGGAGCGATAATCCGGCGGTACGGCAGGCCGTGCGCGAGGCCCGTCAACGCATCGCCGAACGCCAGACGGAACGCACATGAGTACGAACCGACAGGAAAAATACCGTATCCTGCTCAACCAACTGGCTGTTCTGATAAAGACCGCACAAATTCACGATACGGACAATGTGGCGTTTCAGCAGAGCATCGGCCGGTTTACCGAGTCGTGTAATCACCTCGTCTCGGGACACGGCGGCGTTACGATCCAGCTCGCCGGCGAGTTTTTATACGTCAACGACGAACGGGTCCGCTACCCCCTGAACCTGCTCATGAATTTCGATTTCCTTACCCGCGAGTTCAAAAAACGTTCTCTTGGAGAGATACACATCTCCCGTACGTTGGACAACGCGGCGGTCGCCCTCTTTGTAAAGGCCTTCGTGACTTCGGCGTTTACCGAAGACCCCGTAGCAACCCTCACCGACGAACTCCGCCCGACCGCCATCATGGTCGATCGCCTGAAAAAAATCATTGAGGAAGAGGCGGGCACGGCGGAGAAGGCGGATCCGCGCCGGGCGGTAAAAAG
>CAYYSS010000209.1:0-5461 GCA_964474325.1 uncultured Nitrospirota bacterium | reverse complement strand
GAAAACAGAACCGTTCAGCCGGTGCCCGCGGTGCAACGGGACCTTGCGGGATACCGAAAAGGACAGGGTGCTTGACCGTCTGGAACCCTTGACAAAAAAATACTACCAGCGGTTTCGCCTCTGCGGCGCCTGCGGCCACGTCTATTGGCGGGGCTCCCACCAGACGAGCCTGGACCGGATCGTGTCCGACGCAGGGTTGGACAATACCTCTCACTCTATGGACGGTACAGGAGATTCCGGCTCGCGCGGAGCGCGTCCGGAATGACGGCGGGTTCGTGCCCGTCGTGGTTCAGAACCGCTTCCGGCGGATATGTGCCCTGAAGTTTAGATGTCTTGACAATCATGGTTTTGGAGTGTATTTGTTGAAAATACGCGAAACGCGAAGTGGTGACGGTTTCCGGGAGAGGTTCCCGTTCCGCGGGGCTATAACGGGGCTATAATGGAAGGAGGAATCGATCTGGTGGGTATGGCCGACAAGAGCGAAAACCACGCGGAACTCGCGCGGCAGACGGCGGCACGAGTTGCCGGGAAGGGCGGGGAGCTTGATGCTCACGACCCCCCCCGGCTTTTCAAGGCGGGTCTCCTTTTGCTCAGACGGGAGAGCTATCGGGAAGCCTTGGTTGCATTCAAGGCCGCGGTGGCCGCGGATCCGGACGACCCGGTCTATCGGTCCTACCTGGGCCTCTGTCTTGCGGAGGCGAACGGTCTCATGGGGGAAGCCATTCAACTCTGCCAACAGGCCGTGGAAGAGCATTTCTACCGCGCGGATCTCTATCACAACCTGGGGCGGGTCTATCTCTGCACGGGAAGCCGCTCACGGGCGTTGGATGCCTTTCGCAAAGGTCTTGCCATCGATCCGGGAAATGCCGAGATCCGGGAGACCATGGATCGTATCGGGACGCGGCAACCCCCTGTCTTTTCGTTTCTGTCAAGGGGCAACGCACTTAATCGGATGACCGGAAAGATACGCCACAAGCTCGGGGGGCATCGCCGGAAATAAACAGCGCCCCTTTCCGGCCCCTCGCAACGAAATGCCGGTTACATATCCCGGGCGAGCCATTGGGCGGCCCGGACGACAACCTCGCGGGAATCCTTGAATCCCAGTTTTTTCTTGATGCGGTCAAAATGGGCTTCGACCGTCTTAGGGCTGAGGTTCAGGGCTTCGGCGATCTGACGGGTCGTAAGCCCGTTGCCGATCATATTGAATATCTCGAGTTCCCGATTGCTCAGGTGTCTAACCGGTGAGCCTCCGGGCTGTTTCTGCTTGCGGGAGGCGAGTTTCTTGATCATGGATTTCCCCAGGTTGTCCGAGACGTAGATGTCGCCCGAAAGTACCTTGCGTATGGCCTTGATAACCTGCCGGGGCGGTTCCTTCTTCATGATGTATCCTTTGGCTCCCAGCCGGAGACAGCGTTCGGCATAGAGTGCCTCGTCATGCATGGAGAGGACCAGTATGGGGATTTCCGGATACCGGGCCGAAATGTCGGCGATCAGGCTCAATCCGCTCGTTTCGCCGAGTGAGATATCCACAACGACGAGATCCGGGAACACCTTTTCCATCAGCCGCCGAGCCTCGCCCGGGGTCTCTGCCTCGCCGCAGGGCCACAGATCCGGTTCCTCCCGCACCAGTTGCGCCAGTCCCTGGCGTACGATCGGGTGGTCGTCTACGAGCAGGATGTTATGCCGTAACCTGCTGCCGGACGGTCCGGTCTCTTCCTCAGCCATCATATGTCACCCCCCTCTGATGTCCCGTCCATCGTCAACCGCCCGTTACGGCGGAAGAAGGAAACGGTCCCCATGAATGAAGTCTAACACGCCGTTTTTTCAGCCAAAGTACCCGGAAAACGATTCCTTATGCTCCATATTCGGACTCGGCGGGTCTGACCCGGAGAGAGCAGACAACGAGGGTTCCCCCCTGCGGATCCGGTCCGATCTCCAGGGTTGCGCCGATAAGCCGGGCGCGGTCCCGCATGAGCCGAAGCCCCGAGCCGCCTTCCCTCTCCGGGTCGTCCGAAATACTTCGACCGTCGTCCCGCACCGTCACGACATAACGGGCGTCGTCCTCTGCCAGGGTGATCGACACGTTTTCCGCGGCGCCGTGCTGGACCGCGTTGGTGATAGCCTCCTGTACGATCCGATAGATGTGGTGTCGTACCGAAGGGTCTTCGAAAATCGTCTCACCTCCTGCGTCGATCTCCACCCTGATGCCGAAAAGCTGGGCCGCGTTCTCGGCCAGTTCTTCAATCGCGGATCGCAGGCCATAGGCGGAAATTCGTAACGGCGCAATTCCCCGCACCAGGTCCCGGACTTTATTCTTGGCCCGGTCCACCAGCGCGGTTATTTCCCGCGCGTCCTCGCCGAGGGTACGGTCCGACTTGCGAAGCTGGTGTGCCAGGGCACTGCTCTTAAAGGCAATCCCCGTCAGGAGTTGGCCCACGTCGTCGTGGAGTTCCTGCCCGATCCGCTGGCGTTCCCGGTCCTCGGCCTCCAGCACGGCCCTCCGTAACGTACGGGCCTCGGTGGTATCCCGTACGATCATCACAACCGCCGAGCGCTGACCCGCAGAGTTCGTTATCTCCGTGAGGGCGTATTCGATATAGATCTGCATCCCGTCAGCCCTGCGCAGGATGGATTCTCCCCGGACCACATCATCCCGCGTACGAAAGGATTCCGGCAGATGGTTCCGTATCACGGCGAAACTCGACGGGGCGTCGAAGAGACGGGCCGGATCGGTGCCGAGGATACTTTCCTGACGGTATCCGGAGATCCGCGCGCCGGCCGGGTTGGTCATGAGGACCGCCGAGCAGTCGCTGTCGAGAACAAAGACGGCATCGTGCAGGCTGAGAAACGTCCGTTCCAAAAGGGTCTTCGTGCTCCGGAGAGCCCCTTCGGCCTCCAGCCGGCGGGCCTTCTCGACCGTAAGCTCCTCTTTTTTACGTTCAAGGTGATTTGCGGTACTCCGGGCCCGTGCATTCATAAGTTCATACGTTGCCGAAAGGTGCCGCTCGGAGAGCCATTTTGCGCAGAGCGCGGCGGCGAATTGCCGCATTTCCCGGGCGTGAAAGGGCTTTTGGACGTAAAACAGTTTATCCAGAGGCGGGATGCGGTCCGCGAAATCAAGCGGATCGGTGTCCGCGTAGGCCGTTACCAGGACAATGTTGACGTCGGGCGCGATCGACCGGATGATCTGCGCCGTGATGATGCCGTCGGGACCGGGGGGCATCCGGACATCGATGAAGGCTACCGCATAGGGGTCGGCGTTTTCTTCCGAAAGCCGGACCGCCTGTACCGCTTCGTCTCCCTGGAGGCATCGGGTCATACGGTATCGGGAGGGACGGGCGGGCAGACCTGAACCCCCGTCGAAAAGGCGGTTCTGCAGATGCCGAAGCTCCCGGAGACGGTCCCCGTCTTCCTCCCGCGGGCCCAGGACGTTTCGATATGTGTCGAGCATGGCCTGCTCGTCGTCGACCACAAGGATCCGCGGCACGGGTCCGAGTACATCCCGTCTGTCCGGGTTCGATGGATTTCCCGGGGAACAATCGGTTGTTGTCATGGCGTAAGCGGCACTGTCAGGTGTACGGCGAGCCCCGTGGTTTTCGACGACCGTTCTGCGACGATCGTACCGCCCAAGGCGCTCATAAGATCAGCGCATTCATGCAATTCCGGTTCCATCTGCCGCGGCAAGGCGGACTCCTCCTTCCGCCGGGTGAAAAGACCGGCGGGATCGGAGGCGAGACCGTAGTCGGCCGAATCCTCAACGGTAAGGCGGAGAATACGTCTCCCGGCGTCATCCTCCATGGCCCCCGTGATACGGATATCACCGCTTTTTCCCGGGGAGGCCTCTACCGCTAGAGCGGACCGGGTGAGGAGTTCCGTCAGAACCTGGACCACCGCGATGCGATCGCCCCGCAGGGGGGCCAGATCCTTCAATGCGGGATCGCCCACGAAGCGGATCCGTTCATGTTCACGGAAACGCCTCGGTACGAAGGAGACGGCCAGAGAAAGGGCTTTGTCCACGCCGTACGTTTCCGACGAGAACGGCGCCCGCTGGAGAGCATTGAACTTCCCCAGGACGTCTTCCGTTCGGGCAATTGCCGCGGTGATCCGACCGAGGCGATACTCTGCGTCCCGCACGGCGTCCACGAAGACGCCGGCGCTTATCTGGAGAAAACGCTGCAAGTCTTCGGTGCGGGCCGCGCCGGCGTTGCCGTCCTCAAGTTCCCGTAGGGCCCGTTCCGTGTTCGTGAGAGGAAGATTCGCGAGGCGCTCGACCGAGGCCTCAACGTCGCCGATTACGGGCGTAAGCTCGTTACGAACGTTGTGCAGTATCCGGGCACCCATCCGGGCCAAACCCACACGGGAAGATTGACGGAGCAGGCGCCTGTTGGCCTCGTTCAGGCCCTGGATCATTGCCGTTACGCGGTGGGACAGGGAGGCGACTTCATCGCGGGTTCCGGTGAATCCGGAAGGTGACGAAAGGTTGTCTTGAACGGCCTCGATAATGCGCCGTTCGATGCGGGCGAGGGGCCGAAGGAGCAACCGGTTTAAGAGAAGTGAAAGTACGCCGACTGTGATCAGGCCGGAAAGCGTCCAGAAGAAAACGGAAAACCTTATGATTTCCCGACTTCGATCCGCCGCCGTCTGTTCAACGGCCGGTCGGACACCGGAAACCGCGCCGGCTTCCGGCCCTTTCAGCACATGGAGCGGTTCTCCGGAGAACAAGGCGTCCAAGACGAGATAGTGAACGATTCCGCAGAGACATATGACGATCAGGACCAGGCCGACGACTTTCTTTCCCCGCCTCATGGCACCCGGGCGAAGTGAAGGCTCTCCGGTCCGGGTCTCGTCTCTGATAGTCTCCGCAGTCATGTGTTATGGGTCTGAATCCACGGTTTTTGGGTTTGCGAGGCGTGAGGCCGTAAATTAATAATATTGTACGGTACGTCCGCCTTCACCACGACATAATAACCGGTTCGCCGGGTCCGGTGTAGGGAAATCCCCTACACGAAACCTAGTGGATTTCCCTACAGAAGATTCAGGAATTTCCCGATATAGACGCTTGTTTTGCCGCCGAAAACAAGCCATGGAGGTGCTGTTGGAAAGAGGAATGCAGGGAGAGCAGGGGTCGGGTTCTTGCTCTTCAGTCGGGCGATGCCGTCATACCCGGGCCGAAGACTCGTGAAGAACGTGGTATTGGCGGAGGACGACCCGGCCGTTCGCGACGCCTTGACGGAGGGCCTTCAGATATACGCGGGGGAGTTCAACCTCCTCCCCGCCGGAGACGGAACCGAGGCGCTCAAGATCATCGAATCGACCCGGATAGACCTGCTCGTGACGGATTTGCGAATGCCCGGGATGGACGGTCTGGAATTGCTCGCCCGCGTCAGCTCGTTTCAGCCGGGCCTGCCGGCGATCGTGGTCTCGGGTTACAGTACGCCGGAGATCCGCCGTGAACTCGCTT